>NZ_JBJDRI010000030.1:0-56204 GCF_044987425.1 Microbacterium sp. ZW T5_56
GGTGGTGGGCTGGGCAGTGGCGGGCTGGTTGGACGGGAAGCGCGCCGAGCGGGCCGAGCGGGACGCGGACGGACGCTGGGGGTGAAGCGAGCCGATTGGACCGGAAGAGCAGTGCCGCCGCGTCGGTGTCCGTGTCGGCGGGCACGTCGGGTACTGGGTGAGCTCAGACGCCCAGACACGACCCGTGTGTGTCCTTCGTGATCAGGTGCTCCGCCACGCCGCATCCCGCCGGCGGTGCTCATCGCGGCGGGGGGGGGGTAGCGCCACAAGCAGGTCTGAGAGTGCGGGATGATCCGTCGCGCCCGAGCACCCGCTCCGGTGTGAGTGGGTCCGGTGTGGATCGGCGGGTGATCTGTCCGGCGAACTCGTCATCGAATCTGCAGGGCGTGCGGAGTTCCCGGATCTGCGTATCGGCGACATGGATCGGGCTCTGCGGGGCATCACGCGGGCCGTCCCGGTGATGATCGCGGCAACCCATGCAGGCCCGTGTCCTCTCCTTCGCGGGCGATAGCGTCCGCAGACAGCGCGTCTCGGCAAGTGCGTCCCGAACAGCCACGAGCGGTGCAGGGGGCTCAGTCGCCGTCCGCGATCACACCCAGCGCCAACCAGGCCCGGTGACCCGGCAGATCATCGGGACGAGCGATCGCGCTCGGCGGGCTGCCACCGCCCTCGTCATCGCCGCTGAGCGGGGCACGAAGAAGGCAAGGGGGAGGTGCGCGTCGTCGGCGCGGTGAGGTATGGATGGGCGTCACCTGTGGAGGAACAAATGAAGGTCGAATCTATCCACTGAGCTGGGGAAAACAGCCTTCGAATGTCGGTGGCCCCGAGTTGAATAGAGCTATGTTCATGAACGGTTCCGAGGCACTCGACCAGGTCGCTGGCGCGGGTCTGGAGCTGGCTCATGCTCTCGTGGAATTGCATGCGAGCCAGGGGGCCGCGACCGACGAAGAGCTCGTTGCCCGATTGCGGGTGCTCGGCGGAGTCTTGCGTTTCGTCGAGGGTGCCCTGCTGCACACCGCAGGCGAGGTTCAGCAGCGCTCATCGTCTCCGGATCGGGGAGCGCGGATGACCACTCGGGTGGGGTGTCGCACGGTGGCGGAGGTGATCGAGCGCGCTGCGGGGGTAAGCGGGCGCACAGCGCGTCAGTGGGCGCGCGCTGCAGGGCTGATCACGCAGCCAACGGATCTGTCCGGCACGGTGTTGCCCGGCCTGTTCCCGGCCGTCGCCGAAGCGGCTCGGTGCGGAGGCCTGGGCGCGGACGGAGTGCTCGCGATCGCCGGCGTCCTGAACGACGCCGCACCGCGGATCGGCGTGGCGGCGGTTCACGAGGCAGAACAGTTTCTCGTTGACCTTGCACGTGGCGGACACACCACGTCGGGCGTCGAAGCTGACGCGGACTCTGATGGCCCCGCGGAGGGAACGCATCTGAGCGCGGCATGGAACGTGTCGTGCCCCGCCTCGGACCTTCACGCGATGTCTCAGGCGGTCCTCATGCGCATCGACCCGGACGGGGTTGAACCGGCCGAGCGCGTCGCGATGCTGAAGCGCGGGATCACGCTCGGTGCCCCGATCGGTGGTCTTGTGCCGATTCGTGGTGCGCTCCTTCCGGAAACCGCAGCACAACTCCAGCTTCTTCTCGACGCGTACAACAACCCCTCAGCGCCGCCGATCCCGGAATCCTCCGGTTCGAGCGAATGCGATTCTGTTCCCGCGCGTGTTGTGGACGCCGCTGGAGCTGGAGCTGGGTCGCGGGCCGGGGCCGGAGCTGGAGTTGGGTCGGGGGCCGGAGCTGGAGTTGGGTCGGGGGCCGGAGCTGGGATCGGAGCTGGAGCCGGGCCGGCGGGCGCCTGCATCTCGGCCGCAGATGTCGGGCTCACCGCTGGGAGCGCGGATGCCGTCCACGCTGCCGTTGCGGATCTGCCGCCCGCTAGCGTCCGCTTCCGCGATTCGACCCAGGTCCTCATGTCGCATCACAGCGACGCCGATGCACAGCCCTGTGTCTGCGGCGCCCGGGAGGCGAATGCAGCACTCGTCGCTGCCGCTGCCGTTACCCCTGCTGGTGCTGGTGCTGGTGCTGGTGTCGACGCCGGTGCCAACGACCGCGGCCGGGACTGGTCTGCCCCGTCGTCGCCCGATTCGATGGCCGAGTCGGAGACTCGCATTGCCTGTGTGTGCCTGCCGTCGCGCGCCGACGACCGGCGCACGCCGGCCCAGAAGCGTCACGACGCGCTGTCTGCGATGCTTCGCATCGCCGCCGAGTCCGGACGCGCTCCCACTCTCCACGGTCACGCACCCACTCTGCTCGTCCGGCTCAACGGCAGTGCTCTCGAGCGGCACGCCGATGCTGTACAGGGCTCCGACGCACAGGTCAGCGGACAGCTCGGTACTGATGCTCGAGCGGGTGACGCCCGCCAGGACCGCAGCCATGCGGGAGTCTCCCACCCCGCCGCGCAGGCAGAACTCGCCGGACTCGAGATCCCGATCACCGTCGCCACGGCCCTTCGCATCACCTGCACTGGCGGCGTCCAGCACCTTCACTACGACACCAACCAGGCGATCACGGCGATCAGCAGCGAGGCCCGCATCTTCACGCCCACACAGCGTCGGGCGATCAACGATCGCGACCGGGAGTGCATCATCCCCGGTTGTCATGTTCCGGCCACCTGGTGCGAGCATCACCATGTCACCGAATGGGCGAACGGCGGACCGACCCACACCAGCAACGGCGTCGCGATCTGCTTCCATCACCATCGCACTCTGGAACAAGCCGGGTGGCGGATTCGCATCCGCGCTGGAGTGCCAGAAGTGCAAGCCCCGCTCCTGTGGGATCCCGATCAACGCTGGATCCGCAAGCCACATCACCACGAACCCCTGCGGTCCTGACGCGACGATCTGCTGTGGCCGTGGCCGTGGCCGTTGCCGTTTGCGGTGCGGGTGCGGTGTCGGTGTCGGTATCGGTATCGGTATTGCTGGTGCTGGTGCTGGTGCTGGTGCTGGTGCTGGTGCTGGTGCTGGTGCTGGTCCTGGTGGCCCGCCACGACGACTCAGCGCCGTCTCGCAATCCGCAGAGCTGCGTCTCCGCAACGCGATCCCCGTTTCTTCTCCCAGCTGCGAGCAGACAGCGGGTGCGCTGGAGGTAGCGACTTGGCCGCGGCCACGGTGGACGTGCGCACCTTCGGCATCGAGCGATCCGTCATGCCATTCCGGACCGGCGGGGTTTCACGTCGTCTTGCGGCCATGCTCGCGGTGTCGCGCAACGGACGCATCCGCGCGTCAGCCTCGGCCATCCCCATTGATCAGTGGGCCCGCAAGCGTCGGAGCGGACCACAGCTCGGTCTCACTTCCGTCGCAGCGTGTCGCCGGATGAGACCGCGAGCCGCGCCGGATCTTTCGCGCTCACGTGTCTGTTCCCAGGCGTGCGTTCTCAGAGGCGCGGTGTCAGGCATCGGTTCTCATGGGTCGTCCGTCGTCACGCATCGGTTCTCACGGGTGGTTCGTCGCGCTTGCGTCCACACGGGTGCGTTCTCACACGTCCGGTCCAGCGCGTCCGCTCCTCAGGCCCGCTCTCCAGCGCCGACGCCCGCCCTTCGCGTTTCGGCGCCGTGCTGGCGCCACGAACGCGCTCGTCCTGGCCAATTGATCGCGGAGGGACCTTATGGCTTCAGTACCGGACACCAGTGCGCGCGGGGGTCGTAGAGCACATGCGCATGCCCGACACCGGGCACATCGTCACCGCGCGCACTGGCGTGCATGGCACTCGCGTGAGCCCCCGTGACCCCAGGCGAGCTCGCGTCGCGCGCACGCTTCGACGCCAGTGGATCCCTACCGGGCGATCGACCGCGTGACCGTGAACTTCGGCGTACGCGATACCTGGGACGTGGGGCCCACGGTGCGCTCGAGTGCGCCGCGATGACGCAGATGCGAGTTGTACACGGTGAGCAGGGTGCCGCCGGAACGAAGCATCCGACCCGCCGCACGGAACAGCGGCTGCGCCATGTCATCGATCACCGCGCGTCCGTCGTGGAACGGCGGATTGAGCAGCACGACATCGACGCTGCGATCCGGGATCCCCTCGCCGGCGTCAGTGTGGACCGTCTCGACGCGATCCGCGACGCCGGCAAGTTCGGCGGTCCGCGAGGTTGAAGAGACAGCAGACCACGAGCGATCCGTCGCGATGACCCGAGCATCGGCGAGGTGTCGCGCCGCCCACACCGCCAGGATCCCGGTTCCGCATCCGAGATCCACCACGGTCGGACGCTCCGGAAGTACAGCGGAGTCGAGCTCGTCACCCAGCACATCGAGCAGCGCTCGGGTTCCGATATCCAGTCGGGTTCCCGCGAACACGGCACCGTGAGCCGCGATGGGAAACTCCAGCCCGCTGACCAGCTCTGACCGAGGATACGCGGGCGACGGCACCGGTCGCGGCCCCGACGCGATCAACGCTCGCGCCTTGCCTCGGCCCCGACTCGCGGATACCTCGACGAACGATGCACGGAGGCGGTCGTTCATCCCCCGCTCCAGATCCTTCTCGCGAGCGGCGAGCACAACGAGGACGTCCGGATCGGCGAATCGAGCCGCGAGGCCAGCGATCTCATCGACTCCGGCGAGTGTCTGGGGAAGCTCACCGATGACGAGCGTCACCTCGGTGACGAGCTCCGCAACCAGTCCCTGGCGCTCGCAGCCCGCAGGCGCAGCGACATCGACGGGCGTGTGTTCATCGAACAAGCGGACCGAAGCGTTGAAACGCTCGAGCACGGCAGTCGCCAATGCGTCGTCCCCGATCACCGCGATCGTGCCGCTGCGCGCAAAACCGCCGCGGGTCGCGTCGCGTTCGAACGCCTCATCCAGGGCGAGAAGAGTGGCGGGGGACAGGGCGTCAGTCACACTCCATGCTCCCACGAGGCTGCGGACTCCGCGCGGCCGTTGCTCACGGACGTGGTCCTATCGCCTGAGTACAGGGGCCGACGCCTCGCCGAACCCCCGTGCTCCGGACCTCAGGCTCTCGAAAGCTCGCGCCTCGAAACCTCGCGCCCGCGGACCGAGAAGCGATCGAAAACCAGAGACATTCGACGGATCTCCCGCCTCGGGACTTCGGACCTTCGGATCCTCACGAAACCTCAGACTCGCGAAACTCGACGCATGCGAGAACCCCAGGACCTCAACAACTCAGCCCCCCAAACCCACAGGCCTCAAACCTCAAACCCCGAAACCTCGAGGCCGCGCGACACCTCACCCCACAGCAGGCGCCGTGGACGATGACCGCACCACAAGGGTGGTCGAAAGCTCCGTATGCGCCGCCAGGCGTTGACCCGCACGGGAGCGGATCAGCGCGTCGACCGCCGCGCTTCCCATCTGCGCCAGTGGCTGACGGATGGTCGTGAGCGGCGGGTCGGTCCACTGCGAGTGCGGGATGTCGTCGAAACCGACGACCGAGATGTCGTCCGGGATGCGCAGTCCATGCTCGCGCAGGGCGCGGATCGAGCCCAGTGCGCTGTCGTCACTGGCCGCGAAGATCGCCGTCGGGCGTTCGGTGAGCGCGAGCAGCTGCCGCGCAGCCGCATAGCCCTGATCGACGCCGTAGTGGGTGCGGATCACGAGCTCATCGTCCACCGGCACACCGGACTGCAGCATCGCGGCCTGGAAGCCGGCGAGACGCGCGATGCCGTTCGCCTGATCCAGCGGACCGGTAATCGTGGCGATCCGGCGGTGGCCCAATGAGATGAGGTGCTGTGCGGCATCGAACGCGCCCTGGAAGTTGGTCGCCGCGACAGAGTAGGTTCCCTCCGGCACCCGACGCAGCGGGTCGACGATGACCAGGGGAATTCCGGCCTCCGCCAGCAGTTGGCGCGCTTCTTCGCTCGGGACGCCGACCACGCTCAGTAGTCCGTCCGATCCGCGTTCCAGCGCGTGATGCACCCAGTCGTCACAGTTTTCCGGATCGGGATCGACGGTCAACACCAGATCCTTGTCGTGCCGTTTGGATGCCTCTGCGGCGCCACGGACCACGGCCTCGGACCATGCCCGATCGAGATCGACGATGCGGACATCGAGGAAGCCGGTTGTGACTCGGGGGCGCGAGCGGACGGTGTACCCGTGGCGGGTGAGCACCTCCGCCACGCGCTTTCGTGTCGCGCTGGCCACGTCCGGCCGGGAGTTGAGCACTTTCGAGACCGTGGGGACGGAGACGCCCGCCTCTTCGGCGATCTGGGCGAGCTGGACTGCCATAGTTCCCTTTCGCAGACTTTCCGAAAAACCTTATCGTGATCGTGATCAAAACGCAGAATCATTCTGAGAAAAACCTCTGGACCAATCCGCATCAACGGATCTATAGTTCCACGAGAGGGTTCGAAATTTCGAGCCTCTGTTTCGAAGTCACGAAGGAGTGAGCATGCGCAGGACACGAGTCACCGCAACGGCGGCCATGGTGCTCGGTGCCGCACTGGTACTGAGCGGCTGCGGCCGCGGCGCCGACGGCGCAACGGGGGGCACGGACAGCGGCGCGGGTGCCGCAGCTGAGGGCAAGGCCTCGGGGACCATTGAGATCTGGACCGCGGGAGGCCATGCCGACAACCTGCAGAAGCTCGCCAAGACCTGGCTCGCCGACAACCCGGACGCGACGCTGAAGGTCACCGACATCCCGTGGGACCAGGTGATCACGAAGATCCAGACCGCGACCGCTGCGGGCACGGGGCCGGACATCATCATGACGGGTTCCGATCAGACCGCGACGGCCATCGGGATGGGCGGATTCGATAAGGTGCCTGACGGTGTGTACAAGGCGGACGACTTCTACTCGGCGGCCATCGACTCGGTGACCGGCCCGGACGGAATGTACGCGATGCCCTGGTACGTCGAGACGCGCTTCCTCTTCTATCGCAAGGACCTCGCCGAGCAGCTCGGGCTGTCGGCGCCCACCACATGGGATGAGATGGAGGCCATGGCCGCGGCCTTCAAGGGCCGCCCTGGCGGTACGTATGGTCTCAGCCTGCCCAAGCCCACCGAATCGCCGGCGCAGGTGATCGTGCCTTTCGTGGCACAGGCGGGCGGCAGCATGACCGACGGCGACAAGTGGACCATCGACAGCCCGGAGTTCATCCAGGCGCTGGACTTCTACGCTGGCTTCTACACGCGAGGTGAGGCGCCGGCCGAGACCACGGATGCCACCTTCGAGAACGGCGGCACGCCGATGCTCATCTCGGGTCCGTGGATGCTCGACGTCTACAAGGAGCTCATCGACAAGGGAACCGCGCCCGCGGGCTTCACGATGGACTCCGTGGGCTATGCGGTCTCGCCGGCTGGCCCCGGGGGCAACAACGACCAGTACATCGGCGGCGGCAACCTCGGTGTCTTCTCCGCTTCCCAGAACAAGGAGGCGGCGTGGTCGCTGCTGTCCTGGATGGGTGAGGCCGAGCAGCAGCAGGCCTGGTACGGCCTGCAGAAGGAACTGCCCGCGAACATCGCCGCGGGCGATGACACCGCCATTCAGGAGAACCCCGTCACCAAGACCCTGATGGAGCAGATGCAGGACACCGTGGCTCCGCCGAACTACCCGGCATGGTCGCAGATCTCCGACCTGATCAGCAAGTACTCCGAACAGGTCGCGCGTGGCGAGCTCTCCAGTGCCGAAGCGGCGAAGCAGATCCAGTCCCAGGCCGACACGATCGGCTTCGGATGGTGACATCCATCGCGCGGCGGCCGGGGAAGACCCCTTCCCTGGCCGCCCAGCGCCGCCGCTCCGCGCTCATCGCCTGGGTGTTCGTGTCGCCGTTCGTGCTCACGTTCGGTGTCTTCAGCCTCATCCCGCTGGTGAGTTCGCTCGCGATGTCGTTCACGGATCTGCGTGCCCGCGACATCCGCACCCCGTTCGATGTGAACTTCGTCGGGCTCGAGAACTTCGTCTCGGTCCTCACAAACGAATCGTTCCTGCGGGCGCTGCGCAACACGCTGATGTTCGTGGTGATCGGAGTGCCGATCACACTGTTCATCGCGCTGGTTCTGGCCGTGCTGCTGAACTCGTTGAGCCGCCGCGTGGCCACTTTCTTCCGCGTGGGCTATTACACCCCGGTCATCACGACCATCGTCGCGGTAGCCGTGGTCTGGCGCATCATGTATCAGGACACCGGCGTGATCAACACCATGCTGGGCTGGATCGGAATCGACGGGCCCAACTGGCTGAGCGATCCCAACACAGCGCTGCTGGCGATCACGATCATGGCGATCTGGCGCAACATCGGATCCTCGATGGTGATCTTCCTGGCCGGCCTGCAGAGCATCCCGGCGGATATCAATGAGGCAGCCTCCATCGACGGCGCGACTGCGGTGCAGAAGTTCTTCCGCGTGACCATCCCGATGATGATGCCGACCATCCTGCTCAACACCATTCTGGTGACCACCGGCTACATGCAGTTCTTCGATGAGCCGTTCGTGATGACCAATGGCGGCCCGCTGGAGTCCACCACCTCCATCGCGCTACAGGTCTACAACCAGTTCGAGTACGGCAACTACTCCGTCGGAGCCGCGGGGGCCTACATCCTCTTCGTGCTTGTCGGGGTTCTCGCCCTGATCCAGTTCCGCTTCTTCCGACAGAGGACCTGACATGACAGCTCTCGATACAGCCGCGCGCGTCGCGGTGACCGCACCCGTCCCCGACCGTCCTCGACGCAAGCCGTTCCGCTGGGGAAACCTCGTGGTGATGGTGATCCTGTCGATCGGACTGGCCGCCACCATCCTGCCCTTCATCTGGATGGTGCTCGGCGCCTTCAAGACCAAGGCCGAGATCATGTCGCGTCCGGTGACCTGGTGGCCGAAGAGTCCGACTCTGGACAACTTCGCCGCCTGGTTCTTTCAGTTCGACATCCTGCGTCCGTTCCTCAACTCGGTGCTGCTGGCCGTGGCCACAGTCGCCACCACGCTGCTGTTCTCCTCGATGGTGGGCTGGGCGCTGGCGAAGATGCGCTTCCCGGGCAAGAACGCGATCATCGTGGTGGTGCTGGCGACGATGTTCGTCCCCGGCATCGTCACGCTGATCCCGCAGTTCGTGCTGGTGGCCAACCTCGGGATGGTGAACACCTACTGGGGGTTGATCCTGCCGAGCATGGTGGGCGCATTCGGAGTCTTCCTGATGCGTCAGTTCATGCTGGAAATCCCCGACTCGCTGTTGGATGCCGCGCGCATCGACGGCGCGGGGGAGTTTCGCACGTTCTTCCAGATCGTGCTCCCGCTGTGCAAAGCGCCGCTGGCGACGCTCGCGATCTTCACCTTCATGGGATCGTGGAACAGTTTCCTGTGGCCGCTGATCATCTCCCAGGATGACTCGATGTACACCCTCCCCGTCTCTCTCGCGCTCTTCTCGGCGGAGGCGGGCGGTCACGGAGCCGACTACGGCCTGCAGATGGCCGGATCGTTCCTGATCGTGATCCCGGTGCTGGTGCTGTTCATCGCCATGCAGAAGCACTTCATCCAGGGCATCGCGATGACCGGAATTAAGTGACAACAACAAGACGGGCACCCGCGATCAGCGGGTGCCCGTCTTGTCGTGTGCCTGGCGTCAGCCGATCTGTGACTGCACCCGTCGCGTGACCTCGGCGATCGGCATCGAGCGGGGGAACACTGCGACTACGACGTCGTCCTCGGCGGCGCGCGTGCCGTCCGGGTGCACGCCGAACCGGTGCAGCGCGTCATCCAGGGCTGCCCGCAGCGTCGCCGCGGGCACCTTCCGGCCGCGCAGCATCTGTCGCAGCACGTGATTGTGAACGGCGGCGACCAACGCTGCGAAGCCCACCGCGTCTACCGGATCGAGCCCCGGCAGAGCCGCGCGCAGGTACTCGTCGAACAGGCGCTCGTAGCGGAACACGGTCACGATCTCGCGTTCGCGAAGGGCCGGGATCCGCCGCACCAGCTCGTAGCGCTTGCGCGCCACGTCGATGTCGGCGGTGAAGTGCTTGAACACCAGCATGGCGCCGTCGGTCACGGCCACCCACGGGTTCTCGTGCCGGTCATCGAGGAAGGCCCGCGCCTCGGCGAGAACGTATTCGTGGTCTGCGAACACCACGTCATCCTTGCCGCCGAACTGGCGGAAGAACGTGGAGCGGGAGACGCCGGCCGCCTTCGCGATCTGATCGACCGAGGTCTGCTCGAAACCCTGCTCCTCGAAGAGGGTGAGGGCGGCGGCCACCACGGACGAGACGTCTGCGGTGCTCTGGCGTGGTGTGCTCATGGGACGAGGGTACTGCGATACGCGGTGTCGTGAAAGCTGAAACTCAGTATCAGCTCAGAGGGTTCCGCGACCGGATGTCGTCAAGCATCGCCTTCGGCATCGCGAAGGCGCCGAAGGAGAGGTTGATCATGAGGGCCAGCTCCGGGTTCATGCCGGTGATGACGTTGCGTCCGTTCATCGGCACGCCGAACTTCGCCACATCACCCGTGTGCTCCAGCGCTCCGGCGGTGCTGGCGACCACCATGTAATCGACCTCATCCACGCGCGAGATGACGGGGTCGATCGTGCCGCCCTCGGGATCGGTCACCGACGGGACGTAGACGGTCGCCTCGAGGAAGGCATCCACCAGCTCGATGTGGGTGGCCTCTCCGGCCTCGGCGCGCGATGCCAGCTCAGCGAGCAGGTCGGACGGATCGGAGAGTGCTGGGGCCTGGTCGGCGGCGGGGCCGAAGGCGGAAGCGGACTCGGGTGAGGGGGTGGCGCTGTCGTTCATCCCTCCGATTCTCCCAGATGTACGCCCGGTTCGCGTGTGCACCGATCGCCGGGGGCGTCCGCGGGCGTACAGGCGGAGGTAGTAGGCTGTGATACCGGTCGTTATCTCGATATCGAGAGACTTTTTCCAGATCGCAGCCCACCGGAGGAACAACAGTGGATCTGTACGAGTACCAGGCACGTGACCTTTTCGAAAAGTACGGGGTGCCGGTTCTCGCCGGTATCGTCGCCGAGACTCCTGAGGAGGCGAAGGCGGCCGCCGAGAAGATCGGAACCAGTGTCGTCGTCGTCAAAGCTCAGGTGAAGACCGGCGGCCGCGGCAAGGCCGGTGGTGTCAAGGTCGCGAAGTCGCCGCAGGAGGCCTACGAAGCCGCCGAGGCCATTCTCGGAATGGACATCAAGGGCCACACGGTCAACAAGGTGATGGTCGCCGCGGGCGCCGACATCAAGCAGGAGTTCTACTTCTCCGTGTTGCTGGACCGCGCCAACCGCTCCTACCTGAGCCTGTGCTCGGTCGAGGGCGGCATGGAGATCGAGGTCCTCGCGGTCGAGAAGCCCGAGGCTCTCGCTCGCGTCGAGGTGAACCCGCTGACGGGCATCGACAAGGACAAGGCCCTGGAGATCGCCAAGCAGGCGAACTTCCCTGAGGAGCTCATCGACGCCGTCTCCGACGTGTTCGTCAAGCTGTTCGACGTGTACAAGGGTGAGGACGCCACGCTCGTCGAGGTGAACCCGCTGGTGCTCACCGGTTCGGGTGAGGTCGTCGCGCTGGACGGCAAGGTCTCGCTGGACGACAACGCGTCCGAGATCCGCCACCCCGAGCACGAGGAGCTGGTCGACGAGGCCACCGAGAACCCGCTCGAGGCGAAGGCTAAGGCAGCCGGGCTGAACTACGTCAAGCTCGACGGTCAGGTCGGCATCATCGGCAACGGCGCGGGTCTGGTTATGTCCACCCTCGACGTCGTCGCGTACGCCGGTGAGAACCACGGCAGCGTGAAGCCCGCCAACTTCCTCGACATCGGTGGCGGTGCGTCCGCGGATGTCATGGCCGCGGGTCTGGATGTCATCCTCGGTGACGAGCAGGTCAAGAGCGTGTTCGTGAACGTGTTCGGCGGCATCACCGCGTGTGACGCGGTCGCCAACGGCATCAAGGGCGCCCTGGAGAAGCTGGGCTCCGCTGCCACGAAGCCCCTGGTCGTCCGCCTGGACGGCAACAAGGTGGAGGAGGGTCGTGCCATCCTCGCCGAGTACGCGCACCCGCTGGTCACCCTCGCCGCCACCATGGACGAGGGCGCCGACAAGGCCGCCGAGCTGGCCAACGCCTGATCGCCTCGGACTCGGATTCAAAGGACTAGAGATATGTCGATCTACATCAACAAGGACTCCAAGGTCATCGTCCAGGGCATCACCGGCGGCGAGGGAACCAAGCACACCGCGCTCATGCTCAAGGCCGGCACCAACATCGTCGGCGGCGTGAACGCCCGCAAGGCCGGCACCACCGTGTCGCACGTGGACAAGGACGGCAACGCCGTCGAGCTTCCCGTGTTCGCCTCGGTCGAGGAGGCCATCGCGGCCACCGGCGCCGACGTCTCGATCGCCTTCGTGCCGGGTGCTCACACCCGCTCCGCGATGATCGAGGCCATCGACGCCGAGATCCCGCTGCTCGTGGTCATCACCGAGGGCGTTCCGGTCGGTGACTCCGCCGAGGCCTGGGCCTACGCCACCGAGAAGGGCAACAAGACCCGCATCATCGGTCCGAACTGCCCCGGCATCATCACCCCCGGCGAGTCGCTGGTGGGCATCACGCCCGCCAACATCGCGGGCAAGGGCCCGATCGGCCTGGTGTCCAAGTCGGGCACGCTGACCTACCAGATGATGTTCGAGCTGCGCGACTACGGCTTCTCCACCGCCATCGGCATCGGCGGTGACCCGGTCATCGGCACCACCCACATCGACGCGCTCGCCGCGTTCGAGGCGGACCCGGAGACCAAGGCCATCGTCATGATCGGTGAGATCGGTGGCGACGCCGAAGAGCGTGCTGCCGAGTTCATCAAGGCCAACGTGACCAAGCCGGTCGTCGGCTATGTTGCCGGCTTCACCGCGCCGGAGGGCAAGACCATGGGTCACGCCGGCGCGATCGTCTCCGGCTCCGCCGGAACCGCGCAGGCGAAGAAGGAGGCCCTCGAGGCCGCTGGTGTGAAGGTCGGCAAGACGCCGTCCGAGACCGCCGCACTCATGCGTGAGATCATCGCCGCACTGTAAGCGAATCGTTCGAAGGCTCCCGGGAGTGATCCCGGGAGCCTTCGTCGTTGCGCCACGGAGTATTCTGCGACGATGGCGATCGATGACGCGGTGATGGACTGGCTGCTGGACTCCGACCCTGCCCTGCGCTGGCAGGTGGAGCGAGACCTGCTGGGTGCTCCCGAGGACCAGTGGCGCTCGACGCGCGCGCGAGTGGCCTCCGAGGGGTTTGGCGCGGCGCTGCTTGCCCGTCAGGACCCCGACGGACAGTGGGCGGGCGGGTCGTACTTTCCCGCCGGGTTCTTCACGAGTCCGGAGCGCGAGCAGCCCGGCCAGCCCTGGGTCGCGACGACCTGGTCGTTGAAGGATCTGCGCGAGTGGGGAGTGGATCCCTCTGAGCTCGGCGACACCGCGGCTCGCATCGCCGCGAACAGCCGCTGGGACTACGACGACCTGCCGTACTGGGGCGGTGAGGTCGACGTCTGCATCAACTCCTTCACGCTGGCCTCCGGGGCATGGCTGGGCGCCGATGTGTCGCAGCTGGTCACCTGGTTCGCCGAGCACCAGCTCGCCGACGGCGGCTGGAACTGCGAGGCCGAGGAGGGCGACTCGGTCCGCTCCTCCTTCCACTCGACGCTTAATGCCCTGCGCGGAATGCTGGCGTACGAGAAGCACACCGGCGACGCCAGCCTCCGCGAGGTGCGGCACCGGGGTGAGGAGTATCTGTTGGAGCGGCGACTGCTGTATCGGGCCTCCACCGGTGAGCGTGTGGGCGACTTCGTCGGACAGTTCATCAGCCCGAGTCGGTGGCGCTACAGCGCGCTGGCCGCGCTGGACTACTTCCGAGAGGCGTCGATCCACGATGGCCGGGAACCGGATCCGCGTCTGGCGGACGCGATCGCGCTGGTGCGTGCCGCGCGCCAGGAGGACGGGCGTTGGCTGCAGGGCGGGCACCTGGACGGGCGCGTCTGGTTCGACGTGGACGTGACGCCCGGGGCGCCATCGCGCTGGCTGACGCTCATCGGCACGCGGGTGCTCGACTGGTGGGACGCGTCAGGCGCCGACGCGCGCTGACCGCTCAGCCAGCGTCGACGATCGAGCGCAGCGCCTCGGGGAGATCGGGGTGCCGGAAGGTGAACCCGGCGTTCGTGAGGGTCTCGGGCAGCACCCAGCGCGACTTCAGGATGAGTTCGGTCTCGGTGCGGATCAGGATCGCACCGATCTCGCTCACCCATCGCGGCATCGGCGGACCGATCACGGCTCCGGACACCCGGCGCACCTCGCGCATCAGTTCGCGATTGGTCACCGGGTTCGGCGCGGAGGCGTTGATCGGCCCGGACAGGTCATTGCGCTCTTCGATCAGTTCGATGGCGCGGGCCAGATCGTCGAGGTGGATCCAGCTGAAGCGCTGTTCGCCGCGGCGGGATCCGGAGACGTGCGCTGTGCCGGCTTCGCGACGTGAGCGGCTGACGGGCCACCACCCATCCCAGGCCGATCCGCCCAAGCCGCGGCGTGCGAGGGCGCGCAGCATGGCGAACACTCCGCCGTCGCCGAGCACGATCGCGGTGCGCAGGGCGACGCGGCGCGTGGTGGGCAGCGCGTCGGCCATCAGCGCACGCTCCCACGCCTGAGCCACGGAAACGGAGAAGCCGCTGCCCGACTCTCCCGTCGACTCAGTCTGCGGGCGATCCATCGCATGCCGGTAGATCGTGGCCGTGGAGGAGTTGATCCACACCGGCGGGGGAGTCGTCGCCGTAGCGATCGCGCGGGAGAGCGCGGCCGTGGTGTCCAGCCGCGAGCGAAAGATCTCGGCGCGATTCGTCGCGTTGTAGCGGCAGTTCACGCTCTTTCCGGCAAGCCCGATCACGAGGCCGGCACCATCGATCGCGCGACGGATGCCCTCAGGGTCATTCCAGGTGACGTCGCAGCCGTGGCGTCCGATCGTGACGACCTCGCGCCCGGCGTCCCGGTAGCGGCGAACCAGATGAGCGCCGACGAAGCCGTTCGCGCCGCCGATGACCACGCGTCCGCCGGTCATGCTTCCTCCTCGATGTCGTACCAGCGGAACGAACCGCGGTACTCGTACACGCGCCCGAAGAGCGGCAGATCCAGCGTGAACGACATCCCCTGCCGATCGCCTTCGGGGTACTCGACGATGCGGATGCGCGCGCGGAACCATGGCGGAGTCCCCAGCCGCAGCCGGCCGATCCGCAGGCCGATGCGTGAGCTGGTGATCGTCAGCTTCTCATCGATGACGTCCAGATCGAACCGTGCGGCCACACGGGTCGGCAGCCCGATCGCATCTGCCGTTCCGTCGCCGCTTCGGGCAACGATATCGGTGGTCGTGAAATCGCCGGTCGGGAGGTGGAAGGTGCGCACACCGATCCCTCGGTCTCCCACGGTGCGGTTCACCACGGTGAACGGAACATCGCGCCAGAATCCTGCCGGCACGATGCCGCTGCGCTGCAGGGGCCGAAGCAGCGGCCAGAGCCAACGTCGGGGCGTGCCCACGACATGGAACACGCCCTCGCCGCGGCCGACGTGCCCCGCGGGAATCGTGTCGAAGTATCGCTGCAGCGCCGGCGCGAGCCGGGCTCGGCGGTCGCCGAGAGCCGCCGCATACGGTGAGATCGGTCGTGTCATCATGCCCCCGGACACCTATCTGAACGCGTTCAGTTTCGTCTCTTCGACGTATCGTGTCAAATCGCGCGTCAGACGCTGACGCGCGCTGAGCAGTCAGCGAGCCTCAGCGATCGAGCGCAGCACGTCGTCGCGCTCTTCGCGTCAACGCGACCTGGGGGAAGCGCGCCGCGCATGCCCGAGATTCCTGCGAACTCGGCCATGCGCGGCGGAAGGGTGAGCCGAACTAGCGAACCGTCTTCACCGTGGCGGTTGCGGCCAGCTCATGCAATCGCCCGCCTCCTTCGACGTCAGGGATCACCGATGCGCGAAGTGTGGCTAGAACGCCCACGACGGCGACCACGACCGCGTACACGACCACGGGCCAGAACGAGCCTCCTGCTGCGGCAACCAGTGCCGTGCAGATGAGGGGCGCGAGGCCGCCGCCCAGGGTGTTGGAGATTTGATAGCCGATGTTCACGCCGGTGGTTCGTGCCTCCGGGTCGAACATCTCGGAGAGCATCGTCGGAAGTGTCGCCTGCATCGCGATGCCGAACACCACGAACCCCAGGACCTGTCCCAGCCAGATCAGCCACATGTTTCCCGAACTGAAGAGCATGAAGGCCGGATACACCATCGCCGCGAAGCCCAGGCAGCCGATGATATAGGTCCTGCGCCGTCCGATTCGGTCAGAGATCGCACCCCACAGCGGCGCCACCACGATCTGGAGCAGTCCGACGATCATCGTGCCGGCGAAGCCGATCCAAGCCGGCAGGCTCTCGTTTGTCACCATGAATGCCAGGCCATATGTGAGGACGACGTATCCGGCGATCGACTGCGGCAGACCGATCAGAATTCCCATGATCGCGTTCTTGGGGTGGCGGAAGGCCTCGACCAGCGGGTTCGCCTTCTTTCCCGTGGCCGCGATCTGCAGGCTCTGGGTGTCGGTGAACTCCTTCGACTCCTCCAGGTGGCGCCGCAGCACCACCGCAACGATGGCGAGCACGATGGAGAACAGGAACGGCAGACGCCAGCCCCACTCCAGGAACCAGGACTTCTCGGTAAGACCGAGGCCCGCCATCGAGCCCCCCGACACGACGTTGGCGACTCCGGCGCCGCTGATCAGAATCGCACCATACAGGCCCTTGCGCCCGGGTGGGGCCGCTTCCACCACCATGGTCGCGGCACCGCCCATCTCGCCGCCGACGAAGAATCCCTGAAACAGGCGGCAGACGAGGAGGAGGATCGGCGCGGTCAGGCCGATCATGTGCTCCGGTGGAATGAGCCCGATGCCCGCAGTGGCCAGGCCCATGCCGATGACCGTGCTCATCAACACAACCTTGCGGCCGACCCGGTCTCCGATGATTCCCCACACGATGCCGCCGACCGGGCGGAGGAAGAAGCCGATGGCGAACGTAGCGAACGACGACAGCTGCGCGACGACGGGATCGTTCGATGCGAAGAAGACGGTGGGGAAGACCGCCGCGGCGGCCAAACCATACAGGTAGTAGTCGTAATACTCGATGAGCGTGCCGATCGCACCACCGGCGATCGCTTTTCGCTGCTTCTGGGACATCTTTCGTGTTCCGGACAACGTGGACACCTGAGCCTCCTTGCTGGTGCACTTTCGCCGGCATCGGGTGCCAGCGACCTCGACGAAGCGTCGTTTCGCGCTAAGCTAGCATCGACGTAGACAAAATGTCTATGTTCGAACTTTTCGTTCAAAATGCACAAGGGTGTGAAATGAGCGCAGCGTCATCGGAAGATGATCTGCTCGCCGTCGGCGAGCAGATCGCCCGTCAGAGTTATGAGAGCGCGGACGAGGTGCTGCGCCTGTACCACCCGGTGCTCCGCGCCGTTGCCACCGCGGCGGGCTCCCATGTCGAGGTTGTGTTGCACAATCTCGACGGTGCCGATGTCGACCTCGGCCACACCATCGTGGCGATCGAGAACGGTCATGTGACGGGTCGGTCGGTCGGCGGACCCTCGACCTCGCTCGGTTTGGACGTTTTGAGGAACCGGCGGGGGAACCACGACGCCCTCGGCTACACGGCGTACACGAGTGATGGACGTGAGCTGCGCTGCTCGTCGGTCTACTTCTACAACGCCGCAGGCGACATCATCGCGTCGCTCTGCGTGAACGTCGACCTCAGCCCGCTGCAGCGAGCCCGGGACGCTGTGGACGCTCTCCTGCCCCGGCACGTGTCGGCAGGGAACGCACCCCGCGAGCATTTCGGCGTCGACCTGATCTCCGTGATGGATTCAATGATCAGCGACGCGATCGGGGAGATCGGTCGCCCCGTGGAGAGCATGTCTCGTGATGACAAGATCATGGTGCTGGAGCGTCTCGACGAGCGCGGCGCGACGCAGATGCGCAAGTCCGTGGAGGCGATCGCGAAGCGGCTCGGAATCTCGCGCGTCACGGCGTACGCCTATTTAGATGAGGCGCGCGGCCGCGACTGAACGCGGGGTGCCGCGGTGGAGTCGCGCACCACGAGCTCCGTGGCCAGCTCCATGCGCGGAACATCCGCACTGCCGCCCGCGATGAGTTGCAGCAGCGTGCGCAGCGCAGTGCGACCGATGTCGTGCAGCGGCTGCGCGACGGAGGTGAGCTGCGGCAGGGTCTGCTCGGCCAGCGGCGTGCCGTCGAAGCCGACGATGCTGAGATCGCGCGGGACCTCCAGCCCGCGGCGTCGAGCCTCATCCAGCACGCCGAGGGCGATCGTGTCGCTGGCTGCGAAGATGGCCGTCGGAGGGTCGTCGAGATCGAGCACGGCGCGTGCGTTCGCGAGACCACCCGCGGGGGCGAAGCCGGGGCCGTCATAGAGGTAGTCGGCTCGCATGGGAATCCCTGCCGCCATCAGCGCCGCGAGGTAGCCGTGCATGCGTGCCTGATTGCACTCGGCGTTCGCGGGGCCGCCGAGGAAGGCGATGCGGCGGTGGCCGAGGCGGAGGAGGTGCTCGGTGGCGGCTCGACCGCCCGCCCAGTTGGTCGAACCCACGCTGGGAAGGTCTGCCGGCGGGGTGTTCAGCGGATCGATCACCACCACGGGCAGCCCGCGGGAGGTGAAGGCGTCGTGTTGGGAGGATGAGAGGTCCGAGGTCACGGCGATCAGGCCCTGGCGGCCCGAATCGACCATGCGCTCGGCCCACTCGTCGGCATCGGTCAGGTGCATGCTGCCCGGGTTGACGGACGAGATCACGACGTCCGCGTCGACCGCGCGCGCGTGCTCCAGGATGCCGTTGAGAACGCCGACGGAGTACCCGTTGCGCACCTCGCCGATCACGAGATCCACCATC
The DNA here is from genome assembly GCF_044987425.1 of Microbacterium sp. ZW T5_56. NCBI lineage: Bacteria > Bacillati > Actinomycetota > Actinomycetes > Micrococcales > Microbacteriaceae > Microbacterium > Microbacterium sp. ZW T5_56. The sequence goes on from NZ_JBJDRI010000030.1 coordinate 18,869, forward strand.
GTGCGGTTGCCGGTGCGCAGTCGACGGGTGCGCGGTGAGCGGTATCCGGCTTCGGCGATCAGCGACTGAATGCGCTCGCGTGTCTCGTCGGACACACCGCCGCGACCGTTCACCACCTTGGACACCGTCGGGACGGAAACCCCTGCGGCCTCGGCGATGCTCGCCAGGTTCGGGCCCGGCAGCTCTCGGCTCATGTTTCCCTCCGAGGAAAATTTTCGTTAGGTACATCCTGTCCCTCGGCGGGCGCGCTGGCAAGAAAATGCCGTGCTGCGGATCCAGAAACAGGCATTGACACCCGAAACCTTCCCGACTAGCGTCAGGGAAACGAAAGTCAGCACGAAACTTGCGCAAACTTTCGCAACCACATCCCTCGTTTCAATGGAGAACTGAGATGGCACACAGCAGTCACCGTCTGTCACGTCGTATTCGCCTCGCCGCGGCGGTCACCGCCTCCGCGATGGCGCTGGCCCTCGCCGCCTGCGGCACATCTGGCCCCACCGGTTCCGGTGGCGGCTCCGCCACGGGAGCTGCCACGATGTGGGCACTGTCCGGCCAGCCGAAGGAAGGGCTGCGTCAGAACACCGTCGATGCGTTCAACAAGGCCAACCCCGATGAGAAGCTCGAGGTCACGTTCTTCCAGAACGACGCCTACAAGACCAAGATCCGTACCGCCATCGGTGCCGGTCAGTCACCCACCCTCATCTACGGGTGGGGCGGTGGCACGCTCAAGGCCTACGCCGACGCGGGTCAGGTGGAGGATCTCACCTCCTTCTTCGCCGACAATCCCGACGTGAAGGACCGGCTGTTCGCCGGCTCATTCGGTGCCGCCACCATCGACGACAAGATCTACGCGATGCCGATTCAGGACGTGCAGCCGATCGTGCTGTTCTACAACAAGAAGGTCTTCGCCGACGCCGGAGTCGAGCCGCCGAAGACGTGGGATGACCTGATGAGCCTGGTCTCCACGTTCAACGAGAAGGGCATCGCTCCGATCTCGCTCGCCGGTCAGTCGCGCTGGACGTCGATGATGTGGCTGGAGTACCTCTTCGACCGCATTGGTGGTCCCGAGGTGTTCAACGACATCTTCCTCGGCAAGCCCGACGCCTGGTCGAACCCCGCGGCGCTCGAGGCGCTGGAGAAGGCACAGGATCTGGTCGCTGCGGACGGCTTCATCAAGGGCTTCAACACCATCACCGCCGATTCCAACGCGGACCAGGCTCTGCTGTACACCGGCAAGGCCGCGATGATGCTGCACGGTGGGTGGACCTACGGCTCGATGAAGGCCGACGGCCAGGACTTCGTGCAGGACGGCAACCTCGGCTTCGTCTCGTTCCCGACCATCGCGGGTGGCGCAGGGGACGCGGAGAACGTCGTCGGAAACCCCGCCAACTACCTGTCGATCTCCTCTTCTGCCTCTGATGAGCAGAAGAAGATCGCCGAGGACTACCTCAAGACCGGACTGTTCACCGACGCCGAGATCGACGGGCTGATCGAGAACGGGGCCGTGCCGGTGGTCAACGGCGTCGATGACAAGCTCGCCGCCACGGACGATGCCGACTATCTCACCTTCGTGTACCAGCTCGCCGGCAACGCGCCCAGCTTCCAGCAGTCCTGGGACCAGGCGCTGAGTCCCACCGCCGCTGAGGCGCTGCTGAACAACATCGACCAGCTGTTCTCGCGCGCCATCACGCCGGAGGAGTTCGCGGCGAACATGAACAAGACGATCGGGGAGTGACGTGAGCGCGAACACCGCGCGACCGCTCACTTCTGCCTCCCGTCGCGTGGGTGCGACGGGAGGCCTGAGCTGGCTCGCAGCCCCCGCGCTGGTCTACTTCGTGATCTTCGCGATCGTGCCGCTGGTCGGTGTGCTCGCCCTGAGCTTCACCGACTGGGACGGCATCGGAGCCATCACCTTCTCCGGCATCGAGAACTGGAGCGTCGTCTTCGCCGATCCCGGCACCTGGCGTGCCTTCGGTCTCACGATCGTCGTGATGGTGCTGTCCTGGCTGGTGCAGACGCCGATCAGTCTGCTGCTGGGAGTCTTCACCGCGGGAACCCAGCGGTACCGTGCGGTGCTTGCCGTGCTCTACTTCCTGCCGCTGCTGCTCTCCTCCGCGGCGATCGCCGTCGCCTACAAGGCGCTGCTGGATCCGAACTTCGGTCTCGCCGCCGGACTCGGTCTGCCCTTCCTCGCGCAGGACTGGCTCGGCGACCCGGCACTGGCGATGGGCGTGGTGATCTTCGTGATCGCGTGGCAGTTCGTCCCGTTTCACACCCTGATCTATCAGGGCGGCGTGCGGCAGATCCCGCAGTCCATGTACGAGGCCGCGCAGCTGGACGGCGCCGGACGCATCGCGCAGTTCTTCCACATCACGCTTCCGCAGCTGAAGTACACGATCATCACGTCCTCGACGCTGATGACGGTGGGCTCGCTCACCTATTTCGATCTGATCTTCGTGCTGACCGGGGGAGGGCCGGCGAACTCCACGCGCATTCTGCCCCTGGACATGTACCTCACCGGCTTCAAGGCCAACCAGATGGGTCTGGCCAGCGTGATCGCGGTGATCCTGGTGCTGCTGGGCCTCGGCCTCGCGCTGTTCCTGCAGCGGCTGGGCGGCACGGATAAGTCGGCCAGCCAGTTGGACGGAGCCTGAGATGACGACCACGACCACCCTTGTCATTCCGCGCGAGGCCGACCGCCGACGCGCACGGCGTACCACGTCCGGACGCCCGAACCTGCTCGGCGGTCTCGCCGGCTGGATCTGGCTCGCGATCATCGTGGTGCCGGTGTACTACATCGTCGTGACCAGCCTGAAGCATCAGGCGGACTACTTCGGTCAGAATCCGCTCGCGCTGCCGATGAATCCCACGCTGGACAACTACACCGCGGTGATCGAAGCGGACTTCGTGCGCTACTTCATCAACAGCGTCCTCATCACCGTGGGCGCTGTGGTGCCGACCCTTGTGCTGTCGTTCATGGCGGCATACGCGATCGTTCGCGGTCGCACCCGGTTCCTGCGGATCGCCAACAGCACGTTCCTGATGGGACTGGCGATTCCGCTGCAGGCGACCATCATCCCGGTGTACCTGATGATCATCCGCCTGAACCTGTACGACAGCCTGCTGGCGATCGTGCTGCCCTCTGTGGCGTTCGCGATTCCGCTCAGCGTGTTGCTGCTGGCGAACTTCATCCGCGACGTTCCCAACGAGCTGTTCGAATCCATGCGACTGGACGGCTGCAGTGAGTGGCAGACCCTGTGGCGGCTCGCGCTGCCGCTGACCAAGCCCGCGATCGTCACCGTGGCCATCTACAACGCGTTGGGCGTGTGGAACGGGTTCCTCCTTCCGCTCGTGCTCACCCAGAGCCCCGATCTGCGCGTGCTGCCGCTCGCGCTGTGGAGCTTCCAGGGCGAGTTCAGCGTGAACATCCCCGCCGTGCTGGCGTGTGTCGTGCTGACCACGCTGCCGCTGGTGGTGGTGTACATCTTCGGTCGTCGCCAGCTGGTGAGCGGCCTGACCGCGGGCTTCAGCAAGTGACCGCAGCCGGCGAGCCCCTTGAGACAGACGAAAGGCAGAACATGACGAACACGGAGAAATCGGCGCTCATCGTCCGTGGCGGATGGGACGGGCACGCCCCCGTCGAGGCGACGGAACTCTTCATCCCGTTCCTGCGCGACAACGGCTACGCGGTGCGGATCGAGGAGAGCCCGGCCATCTACGCGGACGCCGATGCCATGCCCGGATTCGACCTCATCGTGCAGTGCAACACCATGAACACCATCCAGCGCGAGGAGCAGCAGGGGCTGCGGGCCGCGATCGAGGCGGGCGCGGGCATGGCGGGCTGGCACGGTGGCATCGCCGACTCGTACCGCAACGACTCCGACTACCTGCAGCTGATCGGCGGACAGTTCGCCACGCATCCGGGCAAGCACCCCGATGAGCGACACGGTGAGCAGTCCGACAACTACCTCCCGTACACGGTGGAGATCACCGACCTCGGTCGCTCGCACGAGATCATGGCGGGTCTGGAGGACTTTGAGCTCACCACGGAGCAGTACTGGGTGCTGCATGACGACCTGATCGACGTGCTGGCCACCACCACGCACCCGGTCCAGCCGTACCACCCGTGGCATCGGCCGATCACGTCGCCGGCCGTGTGGACGCGGGACTGGGGCAAGGGACGGATCTTCGTGGCCACGCCCGGTCACTCCGTCGACGTGCTGCAGGACACCAACGTCCGCACCATCATCGAGCGGGGGATGCTGTGGGCCAGCCGCTGAACGTCGGCATCATCGGATGCGGCAGCATCGTCGCCCAGTACCTGGCGACGTTCGCCCGCCTGGGAACGGTCCGCCTCGTCGCGGTGGCCGATCTGATGGCGGAGCGGGCCGCGGCGGTCGCCGCCGAGGTTCCGGGGGTCCGCGCACTCAGCATCGATGACCTACTCGCGGATCCGGAGATCGCTCTGGTGGTGAATCTGACCATCCCGCTGGCGCATGCCGAGGTGTCGGAGCGGATCATCGCTGCGGGCAAAGACGTCTACAGCGAGAAGCCGCTTGCTGCCGACGGAGCTGCCGGTGCCGGTGTGCTGCGGGTCGCCACGGACGCGGGACGATGGGTGGGCTGTGCCCCCGACACGGTGCTCGGCACCGGGACCCAGACGGCTCGGCGCGTGATCGAGGACGGCGCCATCGGGCGACCGATCGCCGCGACCGCCACGATGGTCACTCCCGGTCACGAACGCTGGCACCCGAACCCGGACTTCTACTACCTGCCCGGCGGTGGCCCGCTGCTAGACATGGGTCCGTACTACGTGAGCGCGCTGATCCATCTGCTGGGTCCGGTGGTGAGTGTCATCGGATCTGCCAGCCGACTGCGTGAGGAACGCGTCATCGGGTCCGGCGAGCGGGCGGGTGAGCGCGTTCCGGTGGAGATCGACACGCACATCACCGGAGTGCTGGAGCATGCGTCCGGCGCGCTGTCGACCCTGGTGATGTCGTTCGACGCCGTGGCCACGCGCTCCGCCAACATCGAGGTGCACGGGGAAGCTGGATCGATGGTGGTCCCGGACCCCAACACGTTCGACGGCGACGTGCTGGTGCGGATGCTGGGCGACACCGACTGGGTGGTGGAGGCGCCGTCGGCCGGGTACATCGACGCCGGTCGCGGTGTCGGCATCCACGATCGTGCGCTCGTCGGCGACGCCGCGCGAGCCTCGGGTGAGGTGGGCTACCACGCCCTCAACGTCATGGAGTCCGTGCTGCGTGCCGCCGCGACGCGGACGTCCGTCGCGGTGGCCTCGACCTGCACCGTTCCACCGCGGGTGGAGCTGCAGAAGCTCTGAGGTCGTGAGGCGAAAGGGCTGCAATCCGTGGTGGATTGCAGCCCTTTCGCCGCTATGAATCGGGTCAGGCGACGCCGAAGGCCGCCTCGATCGGACCGCGAGCGAAGTAGATCACGAAGCCGGCGGCTACCACCCACAGCAGCGGGTGGATGGTCTTGGCCTTCTTCGACAGCGCGTTCACGACGACCCAGCTGACGAAGCCGGCGCCGATGCCGTTGGCGATCGAGTACGTCATCGGCATGACGGTCACGGTGAGGAACACGGGCAGCAACACGCGGAAGTCCGCAAAGTCGATGTTCTTGATCTGCGACAGCATCATGGCGCCGACCAGCACCAGGGCCGCCGAGGCGACGGCACCCGGCACAAGCGAGGTCAGCGGCGTGAAGAACATAGCCAGCAGGAACAGCACACCCGTGAAGGACGTCGCAAGGCCGGTGCGGGCACCCTCGCCGATACCGGCGCTGGACTCGACGAACACAGTGGCGGAGGAGGAGGACGTGCCACCACCGACGATCGCGCCGACACCCTCGACGACGAGCGCCGACTTGATGCGCGGGAAGTCGCCCTTCTCGTCGGCCAGGTTCGCCTCGCGGGCGAGGCCCGTCATCGTGCCCATCGCGTCGAAGAAGTTCGAGAACACCAGCGTGAAGACGATCATCACGAGCGCGACGACGCTGACCTTGCCGAGATCGAAGCCGAAGTCGACCTTGCCGACGAGGCTGAGGTCGGGCAGGCTCACGACGCTGCCCTCGAACGTGAACAGCCCCTGCGGCCAGATCAGGTTGACGATCGCGGCGACGACGGTGCCGCCGACGAGAGCGATGAGGATCGCACCCTTAACTTTCAGGGCGATGAGGACGCCGCCCACCAGCACGGTGATGACGAACAGCAGCGTGGCGACAGAGGCGACCGAACCGCCGATGCCCAGGTCGACCGGCGGTGACGGGTTGAGGGTCGAGGTCACGAAACCGGCGTTGACGAAGCCGATGAATGCGATGAACAGGCCGATTCCGACCGTGATAGCGAGCTTGAGCTGCACCGGAACCGCATCGAAGATCATCTTCCGCAGGCCGGTGGCCGCCAGCAGCACGATCACCACACCGTTGATGACCACCAGCGCCATCGCCTCGGGCCAGGTGACCTGACCGACGACGGAGAAAGCCAGGAAGGCATTGATACCGAGACCGGCGGCGAACGCGAACGGCAGCCGGGTGACGATGCCGAACAGCAGGGTCATCACGCCGGCGGTGAGGGCGGTGGCGGCAGCGACGGCAGGACCGGCGAGCGTGTTGCCGTCGACGTCGGGCGTCCCCAGGATGATGGGGTTCAGGATCACGATGTAGGCCATCGTCACGAAGGTGACGAGACCGCCACGGAGCTCAGCTCCGACGGTGGATCCGCGTTCGGTGATGTGGAAGAAGCGATCGAGTGCGGTGGTGGGCTGGGCTGGCGCCGTGGCCATGAGGCTCCTCATACGTGTCAGGGTGGGGGTGAGGCGCGTATCCTCCGAGGTGGAGGTACGATATGCCACTCTCAGGAATTTACCAGCCGGGACGATATGAGTGGTCCCGCAAGCAGGCCGAGGACTATGAAGCCTCGAACGGTGCCGACGCCGCAGATATGCAGGGCAAGCCCATCATCGTGCTCACCACGCTCGGGGCTCGCTCCGGAGCGCTGCGCAAGACGGCGCTCATGCGCGTCGAGCACGACGGACGCTACGTCGTGGTCGCGTCCAAGGGCGGGGCGCCCGACCACCCGGCGTGGTACTGGAACATCCGCAAGAACCCGCACGTCGAGCTGCAGGACGGCGCGGACAAGCGCGACTACACGGCGCGCGAACTGGCGGGTCAGGAGCGCGAGGAATGGTGGGCGCGGGCGTGCGCGGCCTGGCCGCCGTATGCGGACTACCAGACCAAGACCGACCGACTCATTCCCCTGTTCCTGCTGGAGCCTGTCGAGGCGGAGTGACTTCCCGGCATCACTGGGAACTGGCGGGACGGCGGCGCGTGAGCCGGGGGTGTCAACGTACGCCCGGGTAGGGTCGGAAGGCCATGCACCGCCTCACCGTCGCCCTCCTCGCCGCCTTCGACGCGCTCGTCGCCGCGGCCGTGGGACTCGCCGTCATCGGGGCGCCGCTGGCGCTGTTCTGGGCGACGGCTGCCGATGCCTCGTGGGCGGGGCTCTGGCCGCTGATCGCCAAGATCTGGCAGCTCGGTGGGCTGGTGCCCGTCACACTTACCCTGCCGGAACCGCTCCTCACGACCCTCGGCGTCGCCCCCGATGCCGGCGGCTTCATCCTCTCGCTGGCACCCCTCGCGCTCACCTCGTTCGTCGCGATCTTCGCCGCCCGCTCGGGCGTGCGTGCGATGCGGGCGGGCGCGGGAACGTCGGGCGTGCTCGCCGGTGCGATCGTCTACACCGCCATCGCGGTCGTCGTGCAGCTCACCTCCGCGGCACCGCTCGCTCACACGATCACGTGGCAGGCGATCCTGCACCCGGCTCTCCTCTACACGGTGCCCGCCATCGTCGGTGCCCTCGTGATCGCCTGGCGCGACGGGGATCGCGGGTTCGTCGATTGGGTGCACGATCGCGTCGATGACACTCCGGTGCAGTGGAGCGAACTGCCCGCGCTGGCCGCGCGGGGGATCGCGATCACGTGCGCGTCGCTCGTCGGGGCCGGCGCGCTGGCCGTGCTCGTGGCGGTGGTGCTGCGCGGCGGTGAGGTCATCTCCCTCTTCCAGTCCGCACGTGTCGACGTCTGGGGCGCGGTGCTGATCTCGCTCGCCGCCTTCGCCTACCTGCCCACGCTCATCGTCTGGGCGCTCGCCTGGATCAGTGGTGCCGGGATCACGGTCGGCGTCGGCTCCACCCTGACTCCCGCCGCGGTGCATCTGGGCGTGGTTCCCGCACTTCCGCCCCTGGGGCTGCTGCCGAGCGGGGGAGCGCCGCTGATGCTCGCCGTGGTGATCGTGCCGGTCGCCATCGGAGCGCTGGCGGGCTGGGTGCTGCGCTCGGGCTTTGTTTCCGTGCTGGGCGAGGACGAGCCGCTCCTGCCACGGATCGCGCTGAGCCTCAGTGTGGCGGCAGGTACTGCCGGATTCGTGGCGATCCTCAGCGCGCTCGCTCGGGGCGGTATCGGTCCCGGACGACTCGCTGAGCTTGGACCGAACCCCGGGTTCGTCGCGCTCGCGGTCGGTGTCGAGGTTCTCGTGGGTGCCGCGATCCTGCTGCTGTCGCCGCGACGTCACCGCGACGAGTTCTGAGCGGGCCTCGCCCGGTCGGGCGCTCTTCCGAGCGCCAGTAGACTGGTGGCGTGCTGTCGGCTGTCGTGCTCATCTCGGGAACCGGATCAAACCTGCGTGCGCTGCTGGAGGCAGCGAGTGTCGCGGACTATCCGGTGCGTATCGTCGCGGTCGGCGCGGACCGCGAGGCGGAGGGACTGGCGCACGCAGAGGCCTTCGGCATTGCGACGTTCGTGGTCCCGTGGCGCGGTAAGGACGAGCGGGTCGCCTGGGGCGACGAGCTCCTACACCAGCTCGAGGTGTGGAATCCGGATCTCGTGGTGCTGTCCGGGCTGATGAAGCTGCTGCCGCCGGCCGTGGTGGCCCGCTTCTCGCCGCGTATCATCAACACCCACCCCGCCTACCTTCCCGAGTTTCCCGGTGCCCACGGTGTGCGGGATGCGCTCGCGGCCGGCGTGACGGAGACGGGGGCCAGCGTGATCGTGGTCGACGACGGCGTCGACGCAGGACCGATCCTCGCCCAGCGCCGCGTGCCGGTGCTCTCGGGCGACGACGAAGCCACTCTGCACGACCGCATCAAGCCCGTCGAACGAGAGCTGCTGATCGACGTCGTCCGCCGCATCGCGACGGGTGAGATCGACCTCGCCGCTCCCGCGCACTGACCCCATCTGAAAGAGGAACCATGGCCGGCCACAGCCACGACCCCGCCGACTACCGGGAGCGCGACGTCGTCCCCGTCCGCCGTGCGCTCATCTCCGTCAGCGACAAGTCCGGACTGCTGGAGCTGGCCGCGGCCCTCTCCGCGTCCGGCGTGGAGATCGTCTCCACCGGCTCCACGGCCGCAACGATTCGCGATGCCGGACACACCGTCACCGACGTGGCGAGCATCACCGGCTTCCCGGAGATGCTCGACGGTCGCGTGAAGACCCTCCACCCGAGCGTGCACGGCGGCCTGCTGGCCGATCTCCGCCTCGAGGACCACGAGCGCCAGCTCGCCGACTTCGACATCCGTCCGTTCGAGCTCGTCGTGGTGAACCTCTACCCGTTCGTGGAGACCGTGGCGTCCGGGGCGCAGGGCGACGCGGTCGTCGAGCAGATCGACATCGGTGGTCCCGCGATGGTCCGCGCGTCCGCGAAGAACTTCGCCAACGTCGCGATCGTCGTGTCTCCGTCCTCGTACCCGTCGATCATCGATGCGGTGACGGCGGGCGGTACATCGCTCACGCAGCGTCGTGAGCTGGCGGCGCGCGCGTTCTCGCACACCGCCTCCTACGATGCCGCCGTGGCCGCCTGGTTCTCCGGCGAGACGCTGGGCGAGGGCGTTGGCCTGCCCGAGCACCTCACGATCCAGGCGGAGCGGCTGAACACGCTCCGGTACGGCGAGAACTCGCACCAGCGCGCGGCGATCTACACGCGCCAGGGCGGACGCGGCATCGCGCAGGCCACGCAGCTGCAGGGCAAGGAGATGTCGTACAACAATTACGTGGACGCCGATGCCGCTCTTCGCGCCGCCTACGACATGGTCAAGCCGGCCGTGGCCATCATCAAGCACGCGAACCCCTGCGGCATCGCGGTCGCCGCACCGAACGCTCTCGACCCGATCGCCTCGGCTCACCTGCGCGCCCACGAGTGCGACCCGGTGTCGGCCTACGGCGGCGTGATCGCCGCCAACGGCACCGTGACGCTGAAGATGGCCGAGAACCTCGCTGACATCTTCACCGAGGTCATCGTCGCCCCCTCCTACGAGCCGGCCGCGCTGGAGGCGTTCAGCCGCAAGAAGAACCTGCGTGTGCTGCAGCTTCCCGCCGACTGGCAGCAGGAGGAGATGGACGTGCGGCTGGTCTCCGGTGGTCTGCTGCTGCAGGACGCCGACCGGTTCCCGTCTGACATCCTGTCGGTGGCCGAGAACTGGGAGCTGGTCTCGGGCGAGCGCCCCGCCGAGGAGGAGATGGAGAATCTCATCTTCGCGTGGAAGACCTGCCGCGCCGTCAAGAGCAACGCGATCGTGCTGGCCAAGAACCTCGCCACGGTGGGTGTGGGTATGGGTCAGGTCAACCGCGTCGACTCCTGCCGCCTGGCCGTGGAGCGCGCGGGCGACCGCGCTGCCGGTTCGGTGGCTGCGTCCGACGCCTTCTTCCCCTTCGCCGACGGCGCCCAGGTGCTGATCGATGCCGGCGTCTCCGCCATCATTCAGCCCGGTGGCTCCGTGCGCGACCCGGAGGTCATCGCCGCTGCACAGGCTGCGAACGTGACCATGTTCTTCACGGGCGAGCGTCACTTCTTCCACTGAGCGCGTGTCACGACGGCCGCGATGCACCTGCGTCGCGGCCGTTGTGCTGTCTCCGGGGGACGGTTGCGCGCCGCGGCCGTGGCGGCGGCTGGGATTGAGTGGGCACCTGGCGCTCAGCGGGGCGGCCCCGCGCGGGGCGATGCGGTCGGGCTCAGAGTCGCGTCGCGATGATCCGGAACCGGCGCTGCGGCACTTCGATCGGGCGAACCGTCGCGAGAGCGTGCAGCTGTTCCTCGTGCTCGTGCACTTCGAAGTCGGGGACATCCCACGGGATCATCGCGAGGTACTCCACGAGGGTTCCGATGTCACGGAAACGCATCGCGCCGATCCAGTCGTCGGCCTGGTCGATGCGCAACCCCGCGTCGGCAAGAGCCGCCGTGAGGTTATCGACGGTGACATGGTCGTAGAGACTCTCGCCGCCGAACCATTCGCGCAGCCTCTCGCCGTCTCGCCCGTCGACCTGCTGGGTGAGGAGTCGTCCTCCCGGGCGAAGCACGCGGGCGATCTCCGCGGCGTCCACCGCTTCGTGGCGGTTCAACACCAGGTCTTGCGAGCCATCCGGCAGCGGCAGGCGTTCGCCCAGTTCGGGGTCGTAGGCGAGCACGTCGATCCCGTACGGCGCGAGGGCGGCTCGTGCGATCGGCTGGTTGTCCTCCCAGCCCTCGGTCGCGGTGATGACGCCGTGCTCGTCTCCGAGAGCGGCCAGGTGTGTGAGCAGGCGCTCCCCGCCGCCGGTGCCGATGTCGACGGCGTGCTCACTGGACCGCAGCGCGCCCCGAACCTCCTCGTCGAAATCCCACGGCGGATCGTCGGACTCGATTCGCCCGTCGAACGCTGCGAAGCCCCATCCGGACATGGTGGATCGGCGGTGCAGCTCTGCCAGCCAGGGGAGGAGCTGCGGATCCCGGGCGGTCATGGGCGTCCGTAGCCCTCGAGAAGACGGAGCCAGACCTCGCTGATGGTGGGGTACGAAGGCACGGCGTGCCACAGCCGGGGGAGGGGCACCTCGCCCACGATGGCGATGGTCGCAGCATGCACCATCTCCTCGACACCGGGGCCGATGAGGGTCGCGCCGATGATCACACTGCGGTCCTCGTCCACCACCATCCGCGCGTGACCCGCGTATCCGTCCGCGAACGTGGCGGCACCGGCGACGGAGCCCAGGTCATAGTCGACGACGCGCGTACGCACGCCCGCGTGCTCCGCCTCGTCAGCGGTGAGCCCCACGGATCCGACCGGCGGGGGGCTGAACACCACCTGCGGTACAGCAGCGTGATCGGCCGTCGCCACGTGCGTGCCCCAGGCGGCATCGTCCACCGGCCTGCCGAGGGCGCGTGCGGCGATGACATCACCGGCAGCGCGCGCCTGGTACTTCCCCTGGTGCGTCAGGAGGGCGCGGTGGTTGACATCTCCCACGGCGTACAGCCAATCGCTGTCCGCCACGCGCATGGTGTCGTCGACCGGGATCCAGTCGTCATCGCTCACACCGGACAGCCCGAGCGCCGTGAGCCCCAGATCTGCCGTGCGCGGGCGGCGCCCGGTGGCCACCAGCACCTCCTCGGATGTGACCTCCGTGCCGTCGGTGAGTACCACCGTGCGTCCTTCCACGCCGAGATGCGCCGACGCGGGGCGGGAGTTCGCGAACTCCACGCCGGCATCTTGGAGCGATGCGGTGACACGTTCGCCCACGAAAGGCTCCATGCGCGGCAGAATCCCGGACGGAGCGATCATCGTGACCTGCGAACCCAGTGCCGCGTACAGGGTGGCCATCTCCACGCCCACCACGCCACCGCCGATCACGGTGAGGGAAGCCGGAACATGATCGGCAGAGGTGGCCTCGCGGCTGGTCCAGGGGGTGATCTCGGCAAGCCCGGGCACGTCGGGGATGAGCGCGCTCGTGCCGGTGCAGACCGCGACCGCGTGTCGCGCCGTAAGCACCGTGACGGTGCCGTCGTCGGCCGTGACGGTGACTTCTTTCACCGCGCTGATGCGGCCTAGGCCCCGCACGAGGTCGATGCCGGCCGAATCCAGCCAGCCCACCTGCCCCGCGTCGTCCCAGTTGTGCGTGAAGTCGGTGCGACGACGCAGGACCGCCGCGATGTCGAGCTCGCCTGTGATCGCCTCCGCCGATCCGGCCACCGCGCGCGCCGCGGCGAGCGCCTCGAACGGACGCAGCAGCGCCTTCGACGGCATGCACGCCCAGTACGAGCATTCACCGCCCACCAGCTCTGCCTCGACGATGACGGTGGTGAGGCCTCCCTGCACCGCTCGGTCGGCGACGTTCTCGCCGACGGGCCCCGCCCCGATCACAATGACGTCGTACTCATGCGCGCTCATGGGTACACGCTATGCCGGGCCACCGACACTGCGATACCCGATGTCCACAACTCGTCCCATGGCGTGCACGCTGTTTCCAGTCCGCCCCGAGAGGAGCGGGTTTGTGCGCTGTCAAACGCCGCAATCGCGATGTCCGATTTCCGCGAGCCAATGTCGGATGCCGGTGTCAGGATGGAGCCATGAGCCCGAACCTGACATTCGATGAGCGGTACCGCGCGATCAGTTCGCGCGATGCCCGATTCGACGGGCAGTTCGTCACCGTGGTGCACTCCACGGGCATCTACTGCCGCCCATCGTGCCCGGCGCGCACGCCGAAACCGGAGAACGTGTCCTTCCTGCCCACGTCGGCCGCCGCGCATGAGGCCGGCTTCCGCGCGTGTAAGCGGTGTCTTCCCGAGGCAGCGCCCGGCTCCCCGGAATGGGACCTGCGCGGTGATGTGACGGGTCGCGCGATGCGGTTGATCGCGGATGGCGTCGTCGAGCGCGAGGGTGTGGCCGGTCTCGCCTCCCGTGTCGGCTACTCCTCGCGCCACCTGACGCGGGTACTGACCGAGCAGCTCGGCGCGGGTCCACTCGCTCTGGCGCGGGCGCACCGAGCGCATACCGCGCGCATGCTGCTGGTCGGCACAGATCTGTCGGCCGCGGAGGTCGCGTTCTCGGCGGGGTTCGCGAGCGTCCGCCAGTTCAACGACACCATTCGCGAGGTCTTCGACCTGACCCCCACGGCCCTGCGCGCTCGGCGGCGCACGCACGAGGCCACGGAGGGCGGTCGCATCGATCTGATGCTGCCGTATCGCGCCCCGTTCGACCCGGACGGTGTGTTCGCCTGGATGGCCGCCCGCGTGCTGCCCGGAACCGAGGCCGGTGATGCGGATGGCTTTGAGCGAACCCTCCGACTCCCGGGTGGGCCGGCGTGGTTCCGCGTCGCTCGCGCCGATCATTCGCGGCTACGGCTCTCGGCGCGCCTGACCGCCCTGGGCGATCTCAGCAGCGTGGTGGCTCGCGCGCGGCGCCTGTTCGATCTGGACGCGGACCCCGCGGCGATCGACGACGCCCTCGGCTCGATTCCTGAGCTTGCACCGCTTGTCCGCGCCGTTCCCGGAATCCGGGTGCCGGGCACGGCCGATCCGCACGAGATGCTGATTCGAGCGATGATCGGCCAGCAGATCTCGGTTCCTGCGGCACGCACGCACCTCACTCGGCTGGTCGACGCGTTGGGGGAGGAGACGGATATCGCGGGGGAGGGCGGACCGCGCCGGCTCTTTCCCACGATGTCCGCGATCGCCGAGCACGGCCCCCAGGTGCTGCGCGGGCCCGCCGCTCGGATCCGCGCGATCACCGGCGCTGCCGCCGCGGTCGCGACGGGCGAGCTGCAGCTCACCAGTGGTGACGACTCCGAAGACCAGCGTCGACGTCTGCTGGCTCTGCCCGGGGTCGGTCCGTGGACAGCCGACTACGTACGCATGCGGGTGGTCGGCGATCCCGATGTCTTCCTCCCCGGCGACGTCGCTGTCCGTCAGGGCGGTGCCCGCGCCGGACTCCCCGCAGACGCTTCGGGCCTGGACGACTGGGCTCGGCGGGCAGCGCCCTGGCGCTCCTATCTCACCGCGCACCTGTGGCGCGTCCTCTCCTCACCCGTTCACCACACGACCCCGCACAGTTCGGAAGGACGATCATGACCACCACCAGCGCCACCACCAGCGCCACCGTTCAGTTCATCGATACGGCAGACGGTCCGTTCGGCATCTTGACCGACGAAGACGGATCCGTCATCGCGTCCGGGTGGACCGATGACCCGGCCTCACTGATCGATCGCCTTCGTCCGCAGGACCGTCCCGTCGATGTTCGCGCGGGCGAGACCGCGGCGGGAGATGCGGTGCGCGCGTTCTACGACGGCGACATCGAGCCGATCATGGCCGTGACCGTTCGCCAGCGCGGCACCGAGATGCAGCGCGCCGGCTGGGAGGCGCTGCGGCGCATCACCCCGGGTTCACCGCTGTCCTATGCCGAGTTCGCGGTGGCACTGGGCAATCCGAGGGCCATCCGCGCCGTGGCCTCGATCTGCGCCCGTAACGCTGTCGCGTTGTTCGTGCCGTGCCACCGCGTGCTTCGCACCGATGGCACCCTCGGCGGGTTCGCGTGGGGCACCGAGGTGAAGCGCTCCCTCCTGGCCCGCGAGGCCGCCGCGTAACCGTCCCACATCACCCTTCCGCGTCGTCGCCCCTGGAGCAATCGCCCCGGGGGCGACGCCGCGCGCGCAACGACCCTCCACAGAGCCCGCGAGACTTCCGAATGTGGGCGAGAATCCGTGCAACGCGGCGATTCTCACCCACGGACGGAAGTTTCGCGGGATGAGACTTGCGGTCAGGGAACTCACAGCATAGTCTGGAGGGCTGTCGCGTCGACCGGCGTGACATCCCGTGAGCTCCAGGAGGCCGCAATGAACGAGACCGCTCTCACCACGCTTGTTGCCGCCTTTGTGCCCGCGGGGATCGCGACGCCAACGTTCGGATAGAACCGCGTCGCCGCATCTCCGTCGCGGCCCCCTGCATCACCGGTAGCACCGGTCATTCGCGCGCTCGCGCGCACTCATCACTCGATCTCGATGTCCCTCAAGGATCATGTCTTCTTCCGCGCACTCTGCTGAACGTCTGTCCACCCCGCGCGCACTCGCGCGCCTGATTCCCTATGTCAAGCCGGTCGCCGGCCGCCTGGTCGGAGGCGCCATCAGCGCCCTCGTCGGCGCGGTGATCGCGCTGCTCATCCCCATCGCCCTGGAGAGCATCGTGCAGGGCCCCGTCGCCGGTGGCGACACGGCCGGCATCATCGTGGGCGCCATCGTCGTGCTCGTGTTGGGCCTCGGCGAGGCAGCGATGGTCTGGCTCCGCCGCTGGTTCGTGCTGGACCCCTCCATGGGGGTCGAGTACACGATGCGCACCGACTTCTACGCGAAGCTCCAGCGCCTGCCGGTCGCGTTCCACGACCGCTGGCAGTCCGGCCAGCTGCTCAGCCGCATGATGCAGGACATCGGACTCATCCGCCGGTGGCTCGCATTCGGTCTGATCCTGCTCGTCGTCAACGTGCTGACGATCGTGATCGGCACCGTGCTGCTGTTTCGCTGGCACTGGATGCTCGGCGCCATCTTCCTGGTGTGCTCGCTGCCCCTGTGGGTGCAGGGCTACCTGTTCGACCGCAAGTACGGCGAGCTGTCGCGCCTCAGCCAGGACCAGGCCGGCGACCTGGCCACCAGCGTCGAGGAGAGCGTGCACGGCATCCGCGTGCTGAAGGCATTCGGCCGCGGCAAGCACGCACTCGGAAAGTTCGCCGGTCAAGCAGAGACGCTGCGCCAGACGGAGCTGCGCAAGGCCAAGGCCGACGGCAACATCTGGTTCTGGCTGGTGCTGATGCCCAACATCGCGTTCGGCATCAGCCTGCTGGCGGGTATCTGGCTGCGCAGTCAGGGCGTCATCAGCGTGCCGGAGCTCTTCGCGTTCTTCGCGATGGCGGCGGTGTTGCGCTGGCCGATCGAGTCGATCGGGTTCCTCTTCTCGTTCCTGCTCGACGCCCGCACGGCCACCGACCGGGTGTTCGAGGTGTACGACGAGCTGGACACGATCACCGACCCGGCCAACCCGGTGGAGATGCCGACCTCGCGCGGCGAGCTGGCGTTCGAGGGTGCGCGCTTCCGCTACCAGGATGCGGGCGCTCACGAGCGGGATCTGCTCGACGGCATCGACCTGCGTCTGCAGCCGGGTGAGACCATGGCGCTGGTGGGTCTGACCGGCTCCGGCAAGACCACCCTCACCACGCTCCCCACCCGTCTGTACGACGTCACCGGAGGTCGTGTCACGCTCGACGGCGTCGACGTGCGAGACCTCCGACTGCGGGACCTGCGTCGACACATCGCGATGGCGTTCGAGGACGCGACCCTGTTCTCGGCCTCTGTGCGCACCAATGTGCTGCTCGGGCGTCCGGAGCTGGACCCGAACTCGGAGGAGGGCGAGCGCGTCATGCGTGAGGCACTCGCCATCGCGCAGGCGTCGTTCGTCGACGACCTGCCCGACGGTGTCGAGACGGTGATCGGTGAGGAGGGCATGAGCCTGTCCGGTGGTCAGCGCCAGCGTCTCGCCCTGGCCCGCGCGGTGGCTGCCGCACCGGCCGTGCTGGTGCTCGATGACCCGCTGTCCGCGCTGGACGTGGACACCGAGGCGCTGGTGGAGGCGGCACTGCGTGAGGTGCTGGCCCATACCACCGCCCTCATCGTGGCGCACCGTCCGTCCACCGTGGCGCTCGCAGACCGCGTGGCGCTGCTGGAGAGCGGTCGAATCACCGCGGTGGGAACCCACTCTCATCTGCTAGCCACCAGCGAGCACTACCGACATGTCATCTCGAGCCTGGAAGTCGCCGAGGCGGAGAAGACGGAGATCATGAAAGCGCAGACCGGGATCATCGAGATCGTGGCTCAGGAAGCGGAGGTGGAGCTGTGAGTTCTGTCACCGGAACCCAGGGCGAAGAACGCATCGACTACAACAAGGCGGAGAGTCGGGCGATTCGTCGCCGGTCGCTGCGCCTGTTGGGCTCGCTCATCAAGCCGACGCGTGGGCTCATCGTGCTCACCGGGATCGTGGTGATCGCCTCGACCATCATGCAGGTGATCGCACCGCGCCTGATCGCGTGGGGCATCGATGACGCGCTGCCGCTCGCGGTGGACAAGGGCGACTGGAGTCTCGCGTTCCTGGTCGTCGCCGTGTACATCGTGGTGGGGATCGGCGGCGCTGCCCTGATCGGCTGGTACGCCGTGCTCGCGGCCAAGCTCACCCAGGGCATCATGCTGGATCTGCGCAAGCGCATCTTCCTGCACACCCAGCGGCTGAGCCTGGAATTTCATGAGTCGTACACGTCAGGACGCATCATCTCGCGCCAGACCAGCGATCTGGACTCCATCCGCGAGCTTCTCGACGGCGGCCTGAACCAGCTGGTATCCGGCCTGCTGTATGCGGTGTTCACGCTGGTGATGCTCGTGACGCTGGACTGGCAGTCCGGTGTCGTGCTGGTGCTGGCGGGCATCCCGCTGTACCTCCTGATGCGCTGGTTCTACGCGCGTTCTCAGGTGATCTTCCGTGAGTCGCGCGTGATCAGCGCGCGGGTGATCGTGAAGTTCGTCGAGACGATGACGGGCATCCGCGCCGTCAAGGCGTTCCGGACCGAGCCGCGCAACGACACTGAGTTCAGCGGGCTGTCCGCCGACTACCGCAGGGTCAACATGCGCTCGATGAAGCTGTACGGCACGTTCGATCCGGGAATGATGGCCATCGCCGCCGTCACTCTCGCCATCGTCGTGCTGTGGGGCGCGCTGCGCGTGCCGGATGGAACGATGTCGGCCGGTGTGCTGCTGGCCGCCGTGCTGTACGTCCGGCAGTTCTTCGGACCGCTGCAGGATGTCGCGATGTTCCTGAACTCCTACCAGTCGGCCACGGCCGCGCTGGAGAAGGTGTCGGGAGTGCTCGAGGAGACGCCGACCGTTCCGGACCCGGCGAAGCCGGTGGACCTGTGGGACGCGCGCGGTGAGCTCGACTTCGACGAGGTGACGTTCGGCTACTCGGACGCGCGCACGATCCTGCCGGACTTCTCGCTGAAGATCCCGGCGGGCCAGACGATCGCGCTGGTGGGCACCACCGGTGCCGGCAAGTCAACGCTTGCCAAGCTGGTGTCGCGCTTCTATGACCCCACGAAGGGTGCCGTGCGCCTGGACGGTGTGGATCTGCGCGACCTGCACCCGAAGGATCTGCGCCGGGCGATCGTGATGGTCACGCAGGAGGCGTACCTCTTCAGCGGGACGATCGCGGACAACATCGCGCTCGGCAAGCCGAACGCGACGCTGGATCAGGTCATCGCCGCGGCACGGGCCGTCGGTGCCGACGCCTTCATCCAGGCGCTGCCCGACGGGTACGACACGGACGTCAACAAGCGTGGTGGCCGCGTGTCGGCGGGGCAGCGCCAGCTGATCTCCTTCGCTCGCGCGTTCCTCGCCGACCCTGCCGTGCTGATCCTCGACGAGGCGACGGCGTCGCTGGACATGCCCAGTGAGCGCCAGATCCAGGACGCCCTGGAGACGCTGCTGGCCGACCGCACGGCGATCATCATCGCGCACCGCCTGTCCACGGTGGCGATCGCGGACCGTGTGCTGGTGATGGAACACGGCACGATCATCGAGGACGACACCCCCGAGGCGCTCATCGCCGGCACGGGCAAGTTCGCCCAGCTGCACGCCGCATGGCGCGAGACGCTGGTCTGATCCCGTCCACGACAAGGGCCCCGAACCGCTTGAACTGGTTCGGGGCCTTCGTCGTGTGAGGGGTGATCAGACCTTGATGGTGGCGATGACCTCGCTGTACTCGGTCTCGCCCACGGGGGTGAAACCGACGGCGGTGAAGAAGCGCTCCGGACCGTCTTCACCGGCTTCGTAGATGACATCCACGTGGTCGAAACCGCGTTCGGCAGCGACGCGACGCAGCTCGTCCACGGCGAAGCGGCCGATGCCGCCGCGCTGGGCCTCCGCGTCGACATTGATACGCCAGAGCACCGACTGGAAGTGCGGCTCGGTGGCGTCGGGATCGAAGTTGGCGCTCACGAAGCCGACCACGCGGTCGCCGTCCAGCACGACGCGCTGCCAGGCGGTCTGCGGGTTGATGACGGTGGTGGCCAGGTCATAGGAGACCGGCGCAAGGAACTGCTGCTGCCCTGGCTTCAGGGACAGGTTGTTGACCGCCACGATGGTCTTGGCGCCGAGTTCTTCCAGTCGCAGTTCGCTCATAGCCACAGGGTAGCCGCTCCCACCGACACTTGGGGCCGCGTTGTTTCTGTGAAAGTCATCGTGAGGATGAGCGATGCGTGAACGCGGGGTGGCGCAACGCAGAACGGGCGCCGTCCCCGAGAGGACGACGCCCGTGCTGTCTGTGACTCAGTAGCGCACGCTGACGCTCACGCCGTCGGCTGCCCAGTTGTACAGCCACAGCGCCTCGTCCTCGCGCATGTTGATGCAGCCGTGGCTCATCGGCGTGCCGAAATTATTGTGCCAGTACGTACCGTGGAACGCCTCGTCGCCGTTGAAGTACATCACCGTGGGGACGTCCTTCGTGCAGTAGTCGAAGCCGGGAACGCAGCCCATGTCCTGCATGGGGACGTGGGCGAAGATCGTGAACTCACCCGTGTGCGTCTCGTGCCCCGAGGCGCCGGAGGAGATCGTGAAGGTGCGGATCGCCTTGCCGTTCTCGTACACGTAGGTGCGCTGCTCGCTGAGGTTGACTTCGATGTGGCGCTCGATCTTCGCGATCTCCGGCTGCGTCTCCTCGACCGGCAGTACGAGCTTGCCGTTGCCAGCCGCAATCTGCTCGGCGAACGAGGCCGCGAGCTTCGACGTGTCGCCGAGCTTGCGACCGGTCTGCGACTTCTCGCCCTCCTCGACCAGATCGCCCCACTTGTTGACGATCTCCGTGCCGTTGACGGCCGGGCGATCGACCTTCTCAGCGAGGGTCGGGATGATCTTGGCCAGCGCGGCCTCATCGACCGTGATGGTGAGGGCGCCGGACTCGTCGATGGTCGGCGTCACCCACGAGGCGACCGTGGCAGCGTCAACCGGAACGGTGCGCTCGTCGCCGACGTAGAAGCCGATCGTCGAGACCAGACCGTTGAGCTTGTCTGCCGCGGCCTGGGCGGACTCGGTCGAGATGGCGGGTGTCAGGACCTCGGGCTCGGCCGACGCTTCAGCGACGGTCTTGCCCTTCTCCAGCGCGGACTGCAGCGCGACACGCAGGCTGTCGACGTTCAGACCCGAGCCGTCGGCGGCGGGCTTCACGTGGTACGAGCCGTCGGCGAAGGTCACCTCGGCGTCGGTAGCCGGCACGAACGCGTCGGGCAGAGCCTGGCGAAGCGCTGCTTCGGCCTTGTCTGCATCGATGGTCACGGCACCGGTGTCCGCGGCGGAGTTCCACGCTTCCAGCTTCCACAGCGGAGCGTCACGGTGCGCGGCATCGGCCAGGGCACCGGCGTCGATCGTGGCGCCGAGGTCGGCGGCACTGAGCGTCACCTTCTCACCGTCGCCGGTGAGTTCGATGGTGGTGGATGCCAGGCGATCGGTGATCGCGTTCGCCGCAGCGGTCGGCGTGAGCCCGCCGATCGGCACACCCGAGGCGCTCACGCCGGGGGCGATGAGGGTGGTGGAGGCGATCACCAGGCCGGCGGCGATACCGGCGGCCGGCAGGAAAACCCACGGCCAGCGCTTGCGGCGCTTCTTCGGCTCGGCTTCGGCCCACACGGCGACCGGGGCCTCGGGGGTCTGCGGCAGCGCGGTCAGCGTGGGCGCTGCGGTCTCGGCGACGGTCTCTGCCGGGACCAGCGCAGCCGCAACGGTCTCGGTGGCGTCGGTCTCCGTGGCATCGGTCTCTGCAGCATCTGCGGGCGGCGCGACCTCCTCAGCGGCTGCGTCTGCTGCCGCAGCGGGCTCGGCAGTCACGTCGGCGAGAGTCGCCTCGGCGTCGCTGGTCGCCGCATCCGTGGTGTCGGCAGCCGCGGTGTCGGCACTCGTGGCGTCGGCAGCCGCGGTGGCGTCGGCAGTGTTTGCGTCATCGCCCGATGCAGTGTGTTCGGGCTGATCGTGATCGGTCATGGCGGAACCCCCTGGTCAGTCGTCGCCATGCCTATCGTAAGTTCGCGCGGAGTCGCAGCGGCGCTGGCGCGTATCACGATTTCGCCACGTCTCATCGTGCCCGTCCCGCAAACGCACGAACGCCCCGGAAGCGAGGTGTTCCGAGGCGCTCGCGAAGGGGAAGATCTCAGTCGGAGACGACGGCGATCGCGTCGATCTCGACGAGCATCTCCTCGCGGGGCAGGCCCGTGAACACGGTGGTGCGGCTGGGGAGCACGCCGCCCGTCGTGTGCTTGCTGACGAACTCGCCGTAGGCGTCGTTCATGATCGAGAAGTCCTCGCGCTTGGTGAGGTACACGCGCAGCATGATCACGTCGTCGAATGTGGCGCCCGACGCCTCGACGATGGCCTTGACGTTCTCCAGCGTGCGGATGGTCTGTGCGGCGACGTCTCCGGGGAAGAGGTACTCGCTGGTCGCGGGGTCAACCGGTCCCTGGCCGGAGACCTGGACGATCGGACCCTTGCGGACACCCTGCGAGAAGGTGTGGGCGGGGGCGGGGGCGTTGTCCGTGCGGACCTCGGTCTTCGTGCTCATGACAGTAAGAATACGGTGTGCCGACGAATTTGTTCGGCGTACTGCCTAAACTGTTCCCGTGACGATGACTGTCCCCGATCCCGTTCTCGGTCCCTGGGCGAAAGCATTCCCCCCTCGCCTCTGGGGCTCCGCCCTCTCCGACGTCCACACCGCCCGCGCGCGTCTCAGCGAGTTCATCACTCCCGTGCTGGTGCTGGGCACCGAGGCGCTCGGCCACAACGAGCGCACCGTCGCCGGGTGGGCTCGCGACGCGGGCGTGATGCTGGCACCGCATGGCAAGACGACGATGTCGCCGGCGCTCTGGCAGCGGCTGCTGGCCGAAGGAGCCTGGGGCATCACCCTGGCCACCCCGTGGCAGGTGGAACTGGCCGTCTCCGTCGGGGTGCAACGGATTCTGCTGGCCAATGACCTCACCGACATCGCCGCCGCCACGCGATTCTCCGAGCATGCCGCGCGGGGCGTGCGCATCGTGGTGTGGGCGGATTCGCTGGCCATGGTGGCGCGACTGGCGCGACACACCGGCCCCGTTCCGCTCGAGGTGATGGTGGATGTGGGCGGCGCCGATGGTCGAACCGGCGCTCGCGGGTTCGACGCGGCTGTCGCCGTCGCCGAGGCCATCGCAGCGGAGCCGAACCTCGCCTTCGCCGGCGTTGCGGGCTACGAGGGTCCCTTCGGGGCGACCCGTGAGGACATCGCAGAGGTCGACGTCTTTCTGCGCGAACTGCTCGCCGTTCATGAGCGGGTCGCCCAGCTCGTTGCGGGGCGTCCGATCCTCTCGGCGGGCGGCAGCGAATGGCCCGATCGTGTCGCCGCCATTCTCGGCGGTCGCACGGACACCGATGTCATCGTCCGATCCGGCGCCTACCAGGTGCACGATGACGGGCTGTATCGGCGCGAGAGCCCCTTCGGCACCGCCGTGGGAGCCGAGCGACTGCACTCAGCTATGCACGTCTTCAGCCGCGTGGTCTCCCAGCCGGAGCCCGGACTCGCGCTGCTGGACGCCGGTCGACGCGACGTCTCCTTCGACATCGATCTGCCCGAGGTTCAGCTGCTCGTGGGGCGCGGACCCCTCGAAGGGCGCATCACCGGACTCAACGACCAGCACGCGTTCCTGCGCACCGATGCGGAGGCCCCGGCGGTGGGCGAGGTCGTGCGCCTGGGGCTCTCGCACCCCTGCACGGCGCTGGACAAGTGGCGAGTGATCCCGCTCGTGGATGATCCCGATGCGGACAACCCGCTCGTCATCGGAGCGGTGGCGACGTGCTTCTGAACGAGGAGATGGTGCTCAGCGCGGAGAAGAGCGTGCGCGTGTACCGCGGCGCCACCGTGGTGGACGGCACGGGGGCGGCGCGATATGTCGCGGACGTCGCCGTTGAAGGCGCGCGAATCGTCGCGATCGGTCAGCCCGTGCGACTGTCTGACAACGCCGTCGAGATCGACGCCGCCGGTCTCGTGCTGGCACCAGGATTCATCGACATGCACGCGCACAGCGATCTTGCAGTGCTGCGCGGTGCCGACCACACCGCCAAGCTGCTGCAGGGCGTGACCACCGAGGTGCTCGGCCAGGACGGACTCGGGTACGCGCCGGTCGATGACGCCGTGGCGGCAGCCGTCGCCGCGCAGATCGCCGGGTGGAACGGTCCGATCGACACCACCGTGATGCCGTGGCGGTCGATGGCGGGCTTCCGTGCGGCGATCGATGCCGCCACGGTCGGCAACGCCGCCGTTCTCGTGCCGCAGGGGAACCTCCGGATGCTCGTCGTCGGGCACGACCCGCGCCCCGCGACGGACGCGGAGATCGCGGAGATGTGTCGCATCCTCGGGCAGGCGATGGACGAGGGCGCCTTCGGCATGTCCAGCGGGCTCACCTACACGCCCGGCATGTATGCGTCCACCGACGAGCTCATCGCGCTCTGTCGTGTCGTGGCGGAGCGCGGCGGATACTGGGCTCCGCACACGCGCAGCTACGGCGGTGCGGCGCTCGACGCCTTCCGCGAGGCGCTGGATATCGGGCGTGCGACGGGCTGCCCCATTCACCTCACGCACGCCACGATGAACTTCGCTCCCAACCGCGGGCGAGCGGGGGAACTGCTCGCGCTCGTGGACGCGGCGATCGCGGATGGGGTCGATGTCACCCTCGACACATATCCGTACCTGCCGGGCGCCACGACTCTCGCGGCTCTCCTGCCGAGCACGCTGTCTGCCGGCGGCGATCTGCTGGCGCGACTGCGGGCGTTCACGGACGAGGATCGCGAGTGGCTGCGTGTGCAGCTCGATGAGGTCGGCTGCGACGGGTTCCACGGAGAGGTCGCCGACTGGTCCGTCATCGAGGTCTCCGGTGTCGGCGACCCCGTGAACGCGGCGGTGGTCGGTCGAACGATCGCCGATATCGCCGCGACGTCGGGGGCACGTCCCGTGGATGTCGTCGTCGATCTGCTCGTGCGCGACGAACTCGCCACCGGTGTGCTGATGCACATCGGTGACGAGGACAACGTGCGCGAGATCATGGCGCACCCGGCCCATTCGGGCGGCTCGGACGGCATCCTCATCGGCGGGAAGCCCCATCCGCGCGGCTTCGGTGCATTCGCTCGCTACCTCGGCCACTACGTGCGCGAGCTGGGTGTTCTGTCGCTGGAGGAAGCGGTACGACACCTGTCCGCCACACCCGCTCGCCGGCTGGGCCTGGACCGAGGCGACGCTCCCCGCGGAGTGATCCGCGTCGGTGCGACCGCAGACCTCGTGCTCTTCGACCCCGAAGAAGTGCGTGACGGTGCCACATTCGCGGCGCCGCACACGGCACCCGTGGGTATCCGCGAGGTGCTGGTGGCGGGGGAGGTGGTCGTCTCGGCGGGCCGGCTCACCGGAGTCGCACCCGGCCGTGCGCTCGCGCATCAGCCTGCCGCTCACCGCGGCGTCGTCCCGCGCGTGGATGCGACGATCGATCCGCGTGGGTCGGTCTCGCTCGCCGGAGCGCGTGTGATCGCGGGGGAGGGGCTCGATGCGGCGGTGCTGCAGAGCCTCCTGGATCGCGATGACCCGTCGCAGAGCCCGGTGGATGTCCACGTCGCGACCGGGAATCTTGCGCCGGGCGCGTTCTCCGTCACGATCGACGCCGACGGCGTTCGGGTGGTCGGTGGCGACGCCGCCGGTGTCCTGTATGGCGTGGTGGTGCTCGATCAGCTGCGCGAGCCCGAGAACGCCGCACATCCGGTGCCGTTCGGAACCTGGGAGTCGTCGCCGGCGTACGAGTGGCGCGGGCTGATGCTGGATGTCGCCCGGCACTTCCGCCCCGTCGCGGACGTGCTGCGCCTCATCGACCTGTTGGCTCGTCACCGCATGAACCGGCTCCACCTGCACCTCACGGACGATCAGGGCTGGCGGTTCGAGGTGCCAGGCTGGCCGCTGCTGGCCAGGCGAGGAGGCGTGCGCTCGGGAACCAAGCATGGACACGGACCGCTCGCTCAGGTGGTGATGGGGGAGCATCGCGGTTGGTACACCGCCGCTGATCTGCGCCGCATCGATGACTATGCCGCGGCGCGCGGCATCACCGTGGTGCCGGAGGCGGAGTTCCCCGGGCACGTGCAGGCGGCGCTCGCGGCGTACCCGGAGCTCGGAAACCTCGACGCCGCACCGGCGGAAGCCGAGCCCTGGCACAGCTTCGGGCTCAACCCGCACACGCTGAATCTGGAAGATCGCACGCTGGCGTTCGCGCGCGATGCGCTGGATGTTCTCATCGACAGCTTCCGTTCTGAGCTGATCGGCATCGGCGGCGACGAGGTGCCGACGGCGCAGTGGGCGGCCTCGCCGCGCGTGGCGGAGCGGATGGCGGAGCTGGGCATCGACGACGTCCACGGTGTGCAGCCCTGGTACACCGCGCAGCTCGCCGCGCATCTGGCATCGCGAGGGCGTCGTGCCTACGCGTGGGACGAGGTGCTTGCCGGTCCCACGCCCGATGGCGTGGTCATCGCGGCCTGGCGCGGTCCGGTTGCCGCGGAGGTAGCGCTGGAGCGTGGCTTCGAGTGCGTCGCCTGCCCCGATATGACCCTGTATCTGGACTACCGCCAGAGCGAGAGTCTGGAGGAGCCGATTCCGGTCGGCCCGCCGTTGACACTGGCTGGTGCGTGGCAGACGCGTGTGCCGGAGGGCTGTCTGGGTGCTCAGGCGAACCTCTGGAGCGAGCACATCGACTCGCGAGACCGCGCCGATTTCGCGCTCTTCCCGCGGCTGTCCGCGATCGCGGAGCGGCTGTGGGTCGGCGCAGAGCCGGGCGATCTCGACGAGTTCGAGTCGCGTCTGCCGGTGCAGCTGCGCCGGCTCGCATCGTGGGGCGTCGCGTATCGTCCGCTCGACGGTCCGCGTCCGGAGCAGCGTCTCCCGGGCGTGCCGGGAAGCCCGCGCACGCTCGCCGAGCGTGAGGCCGTGGTCGCCGACCTCGTCGCCGACCTCCGCCCCTGACCCCTTCTCTCCCTCTATCCGCGAGAAACCCAAGCAAGTCCGAGACACCCCGCAACGCGGGGTTTCTCGGACTTGCCTGGGTTTCTTGAGGGTAACGAATACGTAACAGACGGCGGAAACATCGGGACAGGGTTGCGCGGATGAATGTTCGTAAGGTGTACTAACAAACATCATGACTGCATCGGAAGCGCAGGGTCGCACTTCTCAGGAGAAGACCACACCCACCCGGGCACCCCGCCTCGGTGGAGGCTCGCTGCGTGCCACCGGCAAGGTTCTCCCGGAGCACGCCCGCGGGCACAACCGCGCGCTCGTGCTGCAGACCCTGTTCCACGACGGTGCCATGAGCCGCGCCGACGTCTCACGCAGCACCGGCCTCACCCGGGTGACGATCTCCGACCTGGTCGGAGAGCTCATCATTGACGGGTTCGTTGAGGAGAAGGGCGTTCGCGAAGCGGTCGGACCCGGCAAGCCCGCGATGCTCATCGACCTCGCCCGTGGCGCTCACCAGATCATCGGGCTGGACCTGTCCGGACCCACGCCCCTCGCCGGCGCCGTGATCACTCTCGACGGCCAGATCCTCGAGCGCCGCGAGATCCCTGCACCTGCCCACGGCGACGGCGCCACGGCGCTGGCCGCGGTGATCGGTCTCGCCCGCGAACTCGTCGAGGCGGCCACCGCTCCTGTGCTCGGCATCGGCGTCGGCACCCCCGGTATCGTCGACCAGGCCGGGGTGGTCCGCTCCGCTCCGAACTACGGCTGGACCGACCTCGCGCTGCAGCAGATCCTGGAGAGCGAACTCGGTCTGCCGGTCGTCGTGTTGAACGACGCGAACGCCGCCGTCCTCGCCGAGCACACGTTCGGCCACGCCACCGCGGACACACTCCTCGTGAAGGTCGGCCTCGGTGTGGGTTCCGGCCTCCTCGCCGGCGGTGAGCCGCTGCGTGGCAGCCACTTCGCCGCGGGTGAGATCGGCCACGTCACCGTCGGCACCGACGGCGGACCCCCGTGCGCGTGCGGGAAGATCGGCTGCCTCGAAGCCTGGCTCGCGGCGCCGTCACTGCGCCGTCGGATGGCCGAATCCGACGATCCGGAATCCGTGCTGCGTGACGCGGGGGAGCGGCTGGGTATCGCCCTCGCTCCGATCGTCGGCGCACTCGACCTGTCGGAGATCGTTCTCTCCGGCCCCACAGACCTGCTCGATGGGCCCCTCAGCGATGAGGCCGCGAGCACACTCCGTAACAGGACGATGGCGTTGTTCCACGACAACGTCGTGTTGCGGATGACCGAGCAAGGATCCGACATCGTGCTGCGCGGCACGGCTGTCATGGTCCTTTCCTCGCGTCTCGGGGTGTCTTAGTTCGGACACCCTCGGCGGAGCGATCCGCCACACCCCACCACCAAGTAAGGAATACAGATGAACCGCAAGATCGGAGCGGTCGCCCTCACCGGCGCTGCCGCACTCGTCCTGGCCGGTTGCGCCGGCGGAGCTGCCGACGCTGGCAGCTCCGCCGGTACCGGCGACGCAGCGAAGGGCGGCGAACTCACCGTCTGGCTCGTCGGCAGCGACACCCCTGATGAGGCCCGCACCTACCTGAAGGACACCTTCGAGAAGGAGAACGAGGGCTGGAAGCTCACCATCGTCGAGAAGACGTGGGCGGACACGAACGAGGCCTACATCGCGGCGCTCAGCTCGAACGATGCTCCCGACGTGGTCGAGGTCGGCAACA
Organism: Microbacterium sp. ZW T5_56; assembly: GCF_044987425.1. Classification (NCBI taxonomy): domain Bacteria; kingdom Bacillati; phylum Actinomycetota; class Actinomycetes; order Micrococcales; family Microbacteriaceae; genus Microbacterium; species Microbacterium sp. ZW T5_56. Next base: position 47,503 of record NZ_JBJDRI010000030.1, read on the forward strand.
CCCAGGCCCAGGGCTTCATCGACAAGGGCATGTTCCTCGACATCACCGACCAGGTTCCCGCTCTCGGCGGCGACAAGCTGCTGAAGTCGTTCGTGGACCTCGGCTCGGCCGATGGCAGCACCTACGCGGTGCCGTACTACGCCGGCTCGCGTATCGTGTTCTACTCGCCGGAGATCTACCCCGGCACCGTTCCCGCCACCCTCACCGACTACGTCGCCGCCGGTAAGGCGATGAAGACCGACACCCGCTCGGGCATCTGGGCACCGGGTAAGGACTGGTACAACGCCCTCGCGTATGTCTGGGCCAATGGTGGCGAGATCGCCGTGCAGGACGGCGACACCTGGGATGCACAGTTCGCCAGCGACAAGTCGGTCGCGGGCCTCACGATGCTGCAGGACGTCTACAAGAACGCCAACGTCGCTCCGGCGGATGCGGACGAGACCGGCCCGCAGGTCGGCTTCTGCGCCGGCGAGACCGGTTTCCTCTCGGCTCCGTCGTGGGTGCAGTGGTCGATCAAGGCTGCCGCCGACAGCGACAACCCGGGCTGCCCGGACACCTACGGCAAGGACCTGCAGGCCTTCGCCCTTCCCGGCATGAAGGCGGGCGAGGCCGCTCCGGTGTTCGCCGGTGGTTCCTCGCTGGCCGTGGCCACCAAGTCGGACGCACAGGAGCAGGCCAAGAAGGCCCTCGCCATCCTGCTGTCGGACGGCTACCAGAAGATCATGGCCGGCAACGGTCTGATCCCCGCACTGACCTCGCAGGCTGAGTTCCTGCCCGAGGATCAGATCACGCAGGAGGCCGCCAAGGCGACCGCCGCCTCGCGTGCCGTTCCCGCCTCGCCCAACTGGGCCGAGGTGGAGAAGTCCCTCGTCATCCCCGACGCGCTCGTGAAGATCGCCAAGGGTGAGGACGTCAAGACTGTTGCGGAGAAGCTCGACAAGGACATCGAAGCGATCCTCAACAAGTAAGCCGGAAGGGGCCCTGGGACCACACACCCGGGGCCCTTTCTGTCTGGAAGGGACTTATTCGCATGAGCGTGGCTGAGACCACAGCGAAGCGCCCCGGGCGCCGCTCCGCCCCTGTGCTTGACCCTCGCACCCGTGCGCGCAAGCGCCGCGAGGCCCGCAACGCCTGGGCACTGCTGGCACCCGCGATCGTCCTCCTCGGAGTGATGGTCGGCTACCCGGGTGTGACCATGGTGACGAACTCGTTCACCGACTTCAGCATCAAGAACAAGATGCTGGACACCCCGGCGAATTTCGTCGGGCTCGACAACTACATCAAGGTGCTCACCGCCAGCGATTTCCCGATCGTGCTGGTGCGGAGCCTCCTGCTGATGGCCGTGATGACCGGGCTCATCATGGTGATGGGCACTCTCATCGCCGTGCTGATGACGCGACTCTCGCGCGGCTTCCGCACACTCGTCGCCGTCGGTCTGCTGCTGGCGTGGGCGATGCCTCCGCTGTCATCCACCGTGGTGTTCAGCTGGATCTTCGACACCCAGTACGGCGTCATCAACGCGGCACTGAACGCGATCACCGGATCCACCGCGTTCACCAACCACTCGTGGCTGATGAACCCGTTCTCCTTCTTCACCGTGCTGACGTTCATCGTGGTGTGGATGGGTATCCCGTTCGTCGCCTTCACGGTGTATGCGGCCCTCGGCCAGGTGCCCGGTGAGGTGCTGGAGGCGGCCGCCCTCGACGGTGCGAGCGGACTCAACCGCTTCCGCCTGGTGGTCTTCCCGTACCTGCGGTCCGTGATGATGGTGGTCTTCATCCTCCAGGTCATCTGGAACCTCCGCATCTTCACGCAGGTGTTCGCCCTGCAGGGACGCGGCGGCACCCCGAGCGAGACGAACGTTCTCGGCACCTACATGTTCCGCCTCGGAGCGGATGACTTCGGCATGACGGGAGCCATCGGCGTGCTGATGGTCATCATCCTCATGGCGATCTCGTTCGGCTACATCCGCAGCACCCTGAAGGAGGAGGAGAAGTGAGCGCCACCACCCTCGCCCCCGAGCAGACCGACACCCGTGTCTCGGTCACGACACCGTCGCCGCGTCGTCGGATCAAGCCGGTCACGGCCGCGAAGGAGAACCAGAACGCGAACCTGCCGCGCCGACGCAGCACCCGTGTGGTGCTGAACATCGTCGCGATCGTGGTGTTCCTATTCAGCGTGTTCCCGGTCTACTGGATGGTCAACATGTCGTTGACGCCGTCCAACCAGATCGTGAGCCGCACGCCGAGCTGGATCCCCCTGGACGCCACTCTTCGCAACTACATCGCGGCGTGGTCCAAGCCTGCGGCTGCCGGTCAGACCGACTTCCCGCACGCGCTGCTGTCCTCCCTCACGGTGACGATTCCGGTCGTGATCGTGACGCTGCTGATCGCGTTCCTCGCCTCCATCGCGCTCTCGCGATTCCACTTCAAGGGACGCTGGGGGTTCATCGTCACGGTGCTCATCGTGCAGATGATCCCGGGTGAGGCGATGATGTTCACCATCTACGCGATGATGGACGACGCTCACCTGAAGAACCTGCTGGGTCTGTCGATCGTCAACGTCGCCGCCGTGGTGCCGTTCACGATCTGGACGCTGCGCGGCTTCGTGGCCGGTGTCCCCGCCGACCTGGAGGAGGCGGCCATGATCGATGGCTGCACCCGCACGCAGGCGTTCTGGAAGATCACCTTCCCGCTGCTGGCACCTGGACTGGTGTCCACCGGCATCTTCGCCTTCATCCAGTCGTGGAACGAGTTCACGATGGCGATGCTGTTCCTCGAGGGCTACAGCCTCACGCTGCCGCCGTGGCTCAACTCGTTCCAGTCCGCCACCGAGGCGACCAACTGGGGTGCGGTGATGGCGTCGTCGACGCTGATCGCGCTGCCGGTCGCCATCTTCTTCCTGCTCGTGCAGGGGCGCATGGCCAACGGCATGGTCTCGGGAGCAGTGAAGGGATGACGGCTCCTCGGGGCGCCGGTGCGCTCACGGGGAGCGGTGACGAAGTGACGGAAGTCAGCAATGACGTGTCAGGAGCAGGTGAAGGGATGACGCGATCGTGAGAGTCGGACTTGACGTCGGTGGGACCAAGATCGAGGCGGTCGCCCTCGGCGATGACCGGGTGGACAATGCCACGGTCATCGGTCGGGAGCGGTTGGCCACCACGCCGGGAGAGGCGGGCGTCGTCGCCTCGATCACGCAGGCGCTGTCGCAGCTGACGGCGCAGCTCGGGACCGGGCTCGACGCGATCACGTCGGTGGGCATCGGCATTCCGGGGATGATCGAGCCGGGCACGACGATCGTGCGACACTCGGTGAACCTGGGTGTCGAGGAGCTGGATCTGGGTGCGGCACTTCGCACGGTGCTGCCGGCACGAGTGCGTGCCGACAACGATGTGAAGGCCGCCGCGGTAGGTGCATACGCCCTCCGCGGCGGCACCGGCTCGATGGCGTATCTGAACCTCGGCACCGGGGTGGCAGCGGGGATCATCCTCGATGGCGAACTCCTCGGTGGCGCTCGCGGTGGTGCAGGTGAGGTGGGACACCTGAGCGTGGATCCGCAGGGGCCACTGTGTCGCTGCGGACAGGTCGGCTGCGTCGAGGCCTACGTCGGAGGCGCGGCGCTCGCCGAACGCTGGGGTGTGCCGGCCGCGTATCCGGTGCGCGATCTCTTCGACGCTGCGGACGCCGGCGATCCGCGCGCGATCGTGCTGCGAGATGGTGCCGCCTTCGGTGCCGCGGCTGCTGTCCGGTCCCTGATGCTGTCTGTCGACGTGGAGACCGTCGTGATCGGGGGAGGGCTGTCGGCGCTGGGCGACCGACTCCTGGACTCGATTCGCGAACGGCTGCGTGTCGAGGGCGAAACGTCTCCGTTCCTGCGCTCGCTCGAGCTGGGTGCCAGGATGGAACTGCTGCCCGTCGGATCCCCGGCGGCGGCCCTGGGTGCGGCGCTCATCGGCGCCGACGACATGAGAGAAGGAGCGCTCACGCATGGCTGAAGTCGTGATCGTCGCTGACAAGGAAGCTGCGGGGACCCTGGTCGCCGCCGAGATCGTGCGGCAGATCGCCGCGAAGCCCGGCTACGTGCTGGGCCTCGCGACCGGATCCACCCCGCTTCCGGTGTACGAGGCGCTGAAGACGGCTGCTGCCGGCGTCGACCTGTCGCAGGTGCGTGGGTTCGCGCTCGACGAGTACGTGGGCATCGACCCGGCGCACCCGGAGAGCTACCGCAGCGTCATCACGCGCGAGGTGGTGGAGCCGCTGGGACTGAACCCGGAGCTGATTCGCACACCCAATGGCGCGCTGGATGGCATCGAGCACGCGGGTGCCGACTACGAGGCCGCGATCGCCGCGGCCGGCGGTGTGGACCTGCAGATCCTCGGGATCGGCACCACCGGTCACATCGGCTTCAACGAGCCCGGTTCGTCGTTCGCATCGAGCACGCGCGTGAAGACGCTGACCGAGCAGACGCGCATCGACAACGCCCGATTCTTCGACGGCGACATCTCGCAAGTTCCGATGCACTGCATCACGCAGGGGCTCGGCACGATCCAGCGCGCGAAGCACCTCGTGCTGCTCGCCTTCGGCGAGGGCAAGGCCGAGGCGATCGCCGGTGCGATCGAGGGTCCCGTCTCCTCCGCGTGCCCCGGATCGGCGATCCAGCTGCACCCGCACGTCACCGTTGTGGTCGACGAGGCCGCCGCGTCCCGCCTGGAGCACGCGGCCTACTACCGCTACGCCTACGCCAACAAGCCGGCGTGGCAGGGTCTGTGATCCGTCGCCGCTAGCCGCGAAACACCCAAGCACGGCCGAGAAACCCTGCAACGCGGGGTTTCTCGGCCGTGCTTGGGTGTCTCGGTGAGGGGGTCTCAGGCGTGGGGCCACGCGAGGGGGAGGAGCACCTCGGTGGACAGCGGTGCCAGCGGCACATCCGTGTCGCGGGTGATCCAGATCGCCTCGGCGATCTCCGCACGCGGGGACACGCCCGCGGGATCGATCGTGAGAGCGAAGGAGTCGGCGACGACGGTGTGACCCGGCTCATTGGCGGCAGCGGCGCGATGACGGCCCAGCGGTCGCAGCTGGTCGACGGTGATCTCGATCCCCAGCTCCTCGTTCAGCTCGCGCACCGCGGCGTCGCCGGCGCTCTCACCGGGCTCCGGCTTGCCGCCGGGCTGCATGAACGTGACCGTGCCGTGCTTGCGCACCACGAGAGCGCGTCCGTCCGCATCAGTGATGAGCACGGCGCTCACCAGGATCTCGGGGGTCATCTCTCTCCTTTGGGTGTCGCGCGATCGGGTGCTGGGTCGTCGAACACCGCTCCGGGGGCGAGGATCCCGAGTGGATCGAACACGCGCTTGATCTCGCGCTGGAGTCGCCACTGGCGATCGCCCAGCTCTTCGCGCAGCCAGCGCGCCTTGAGGATTCCGACGCCGTGCTCACCGGTCAGTGTGCCGCCCAACCGCAGCGCGCTGCGGAACAGATCGCTGGCGGCGTCCCAGACTCGGGCGGGCACGTCGGGGCCGTCGAAGATGAAGTTGGGATGCAGGTTCCCGTCGCCGGCGTGGGCGACGACGGGGATCAGGAGATCGTACTCCCGCTCGATCCGCGCGATCTCGTCGAACATGTCGGCCAAACGGGATCTCGGGACGGAGACGTCTTCGATCAGCGTGGTGCCGAGTGCCGCCATCGCCGGATGCATGCTGCGTCGGATTCGCAGCAGTTCAGCGCCGCGCATCGGATCGGCGGTGACCTCGACGATGGCACCGTGTGCGCCGAGGATGGCCGCGATCGCGTCGGCCTCGATGACGGCGGAGGGGCCGTCGGTCTGGGCGGTGACGTGCACGGTGCCTGCGGGCGGCTGCGGGAGCGCGAGCAGGTCATGCACGGCACGGACGCTGTGCGCATCCATGAGCTCGAGGATCGCGGGTTGGATGCCCGCCGCGGTCACGGCGGACGTCGCGGCCGCTGCGGACCGCAGATCCGTGAACACGGCCGCGACCGTACACGTCTCGCCCGAGACGAGGGGGCGGAGCTTGAGAGTGGCGCCCACGACCACGCCGAGGGTGCCCTCCGAGCCGACCATCAGTGCGGTCAGGTCGTAGCCGGTGACGCCTTTCACCGTACGATGACCGAAACGCACGAGTTCGCCGTCCGACAGCACCACGTCCACACCGAGGACGGCATCGCGCACCACGCCGTACTTGGCGCACAGCAGTCCCCCCGCACCGGTGGCGATGTTGCCGCCTACTGTTGAGATCTCCCGGCTCGCCGGGTCCGGTGCCCACCACAGCCCGTGCTCGGCGAGCGCGGCGTTGAGGTCCGCATTGATGATTCCCGGCTCGACGACGGCGAGCTGGTCGGCGGGACGGATCTCGACGATGCGGTTCATCTCGGTGAGCGACAGGCAGATACTCCCCGCGCCCGCAAGCCCGGCCCCGGCGAGTCCGGTTCCCGCGCCACGGATGACGACCGGCGTGCGGGTCTCGGTGGCGATGCGCATCACCGCCTGGACATCGGTCACCGAGCGCGCATGCACGACCGCCAGGGGTGCAGCCGCGGCGCGATGACCGGAGCGGTCCGCGCGCGCAGCCTCCCGTGATGCCGGGCTCAGATCCACGGCCGTGCCCAGTGCCTCCTGCAGCAGCAGGACGACGTCATTCACTGCGCTCATGCGTCACGCTCCGTCGACGCGAGTCCGCGCTCGGTCGCCGGGTCATGTGCTGTCAGGCGAGCGCGCGACGCCCGGCCACCACGCCGGAGGCCACGGCCACAAGGGCGTAGGCGATGCCGATGACTGACTGCCCCATGTCCCACCACGCGAGGGTGCCGGCCGCGAAGATGAGCAGCTCGATCAGCACCCGCACGAACGGGTGAACGCGGATGACAGCGCGCGGCGAGATGAACAGCGCCCAGACGAGGAGCGCGACCACCGGTGCCGCGATCGCGACCACGAGGTTCCACGGGAATGTCCACATCAGCGCGCCCCACAGCACGAAGGTCGCGAGCGTTGCGATGATGACGACAACGCGGATCAGATCCAGCGGGGTGAGCGGCGCGCGCATCCCGGGCGCGAGCTCAGGTGCGGACTGCGGGGAGTTGGACATGAGTTCTATTCTACGAGCCCCGTGCCGGTGGGTTCCCCGATCCGGTTCCTGAGCGCACTTCGTCTCGTTACGCTCGCTCAGCACCCGGCGGGGGTCGCGTTGTGCTGTGCCTCGCACGCCATTGGGTGGGGTGTGCCAAGGACGTGACGATGTCCCCCGTGGTCCCTGAGCGAGCGCCAGGGAGACGAAGGGTCTCGGTGACGCTCGCTGGGTGTGGTTTGCGGCGCCACTCACCCCGCTTCGCGGTTCCTGAGTCCACGCTCGTGAGACGACCGGCGCTCAGCACGGCGCCCACGAGACAGCGCGCTCTGAAGAGGAGCGCCTAATCCCGCCGTTGCACTTGTGTTAGCGAGCGCCGACCGGCGGGGCTGTGTGCGCTGACGTCGTCCGGTCAGCCGAGCTCGCCCCAGCCACGGGCCGTGTGAGTGTCGCTGTGACCAACGATCTCGCCGTTCTCCAGTTCAACGAAACTGATCGCGGTGTCGTCCATCTCGTCTACCGGCAGGGTTACCGATACTCCGACACACCACACCCATGACAGCTCCCCGGTGCTGCAGCCTTCGAGCCACCGGATTGGTGCTTCGACCCGCTCTCCGTCGACCACCGGGTAGATCTCGCTCGTAAAATTCGCCTCGAAGAACACGCTCACGAGGACGTTGCCGTCGCCGAGCTCGGTATGCGTCGCCCGGAGCGCCTGCAGATCTGCAGGAGTTGAGGTTGGGGTGGGCTCAGGCGTCGCCGTTGGAGTCGGCGAAGGCTCGACAGTCGGAGTCGGAGTCGGCGTCGGCGTCGGCTCCGGAGTGAGTGTGGGCGTTGGCGTTCGTGTCGGTGTCGGTGTGGGCGTTGCCGTGGGAGTCGGTGTGGGCGTGGCCGTGGGAGTCGGTGTCGGTGTGCGCGTGGCCGTGGGAGTCGGTGTCGGCGTGGGCGTTGCCGTCGGTGTCGGCGTTGCCGTCGGTGTCGGCGTTGCCGTGGGGGTCGGCGTTGCCGTCGGCGTGGGCGTCGGGGACGGCGACAAGGTCGGAGTCGGAGAGGCCGTCGCCGTAGCGGTTGGCTCCGGCGTCTTCGTCGGTTCCGGTGTCGTGGTTGGTTCCGGCGTCCTCGTTGGCTCGGGCGTCTTCGTCGGCTCGGGCGGCTTCGTTGGCTCCGGCGTCTTCGTCGGCTCCGTGGTCGCGGGAGGTTCGGTGGTGGCCGAGGGCGCGGGATCAACCGTGGGCTCGGGGATAGCAGGCACGGACGGAACCGGGACCGGGGACGCGACCGATGTCGGCGTCGGCGTGGGAGTCGCCGACGGGCTCACCGGCAGCGTGGGCAGATCACTCGGGGTCGGGGAGGACGTCACCGCGAGAACCGGAGATGCGGACGAATCGTCCACGCTCACGTCGAGTCCGCCACCGTCCTGACTGCTGCCGGCTGCCTCCTGCTGCGTTGCCGGGGGCTGCGATGACAACACCGTGCCGGCGACAGCGGCACCCGCGATGAGGACACCGGCCGCGGCGATTCCGACGATGGTCGCGATCCCCGTCGCGGAGGAGGCACCGCCAGCGGCACCGGCACCACCCGCGCCAGCTCCGCCGCCGGAGCCACTGCCACCGCCCGCTCCGCC
>NZ_JBJDRI010000031.1:0-54912 GCF_044987425.1 Microbacterium sp. ZW T5_56
GCGGGGGGGGGGGGGGGGGGGGGGGGGGGGGGGGGGGGGCGGGGGGGGGGGGGGGGGGGGGGGGGGGGGGGGCCCCGCCTCTGTCGTTGTTCAGATGCCGTCAGGCACGGGCTGGAGCGGATGGGGTGCATCGCCCACGGCCGCTTGCGCGCGCCACAGATCGACTTTCAAGCGCTCGCGGATCTCGAGGTAGGCCGGATCGTTGTAGACGTTGCGCACCTCCGTCGGGTCCGACTTCAGATCGTAGAGCTCCCAGTCCGTGGGGTACTGCGCACCGCTGGTCCCCGGCAGGCCGAGCCCGTCGTTGTAGAAGAAGATCAGCTTGTACCGGGCGTCGCGATAGCCGCAATGCGCCGGAGCCTTGTGGTTGTGATCGTCGTTCTCCCAGTACCGGTAGTACATGCCCGCGCTCGGCGCGGAGCCCGGGTGGGCGGCGGCGATGTCGCCGGCGAAACTGCGACCCTGCATCCGCTCGTGGGGCGCGACTCCCGCGAACGCGAGAATCGACTGCGCGAAGTCCACGTTGGTGACGATTCCCTCGTGCGTCTGGCCGGCGGCGATCGCTCGCGGATAACTCATCACCAGCGGCATCCGCAGCGATTCCTCGTACATGAACCGCTTGTCGAACCAGCCGTGATCCCCCAGGAAGAACCCCTGATCGGATGCGTACATCAGCAGCGTGTCGTCGAAGTCCCCGCGCTCGTGCAACCAGTCGACGACCTCGCCGACCGAGTCATCCACGCTGGCGACGCAGCGCAGGTAGTCCTCCATGTAGCGCTGGTACTTCTACAGGCCCTCCTCCTCGTAGGTCAGCCCCTGCGGAGGCGTCTGCTTGAGGTCGGTGAGAGTGAGATGGTCAGCCACGCGCATCGCCGAGCGCCGCGCGGAAGCCGACCGCGTGGCGTAGTCGTCGTCCCAGGTGGCGGGAACCGGAATCGGCGCCGAGAAATCGTCTCGGTGAGCATCATCCGGCTCCCATGGCCGGTGCGGGGCCTTGTGATAGATCAAGACGCACCACGGTGCCTCCGCGTCCAGCGCGTCGACCCACTCGGTGGCCAATCGGGTGATGATCCGTGTAGCGTACCCCTCCTCGACCCGCTCGCCCGTGGCGGACAGGAACTGCGGGTTCCAGTACTCGCCCTGGCCCTGCTGCCCCACCAGAACATCCCAGTAGTCGAAGGCCTGCGGATCGTGTCCGCTTCCGTGTCCCATGTGCCACTTGCCGACGACCGCTGTCCGATACCCCGCCGCCTTCAGCTGCGACACGAACGTCGGCTGCGAGGCGTCCAACGGAGTGACGAGGGTCGTCACGCCGTTGACATGGCTGTAGGTGCCGGTGAGGATCGAGGCGCGACTGGGGGAGCACAGCGCGTTCGTCACGAAGCAGTTCGTGAACAGCACTCCCGCGCGGGCGATCTCGTCGATGCGTGGCGTCGCGTTCACCACGGAGCCGTAGGCGCCGATCGCGTGTGCCGCGTGATCGTCGGTGAGGATCATGACGATGTTCGGCCTGCGCGGTGCCGTCGTGGTCTCGGTCATGCGGTGCGGTCCCTTTCTGCTGGCGGATGATCCAGAGCGCCTGCTTCCGGCACCTGCTGTGCACGCCGGGCGGTCACCCTTCGCGTAGCGTTGTCTGGTGACATCCTCCACCCGTCCTCGCCTTCCGCTGTGGCTCGCCATCGGGGGAGCGGTGTTCATCGGGACCCTCACGGCGATTCAGGCGCGCGTGAACGGCCTCCTCGGGGCACGTCTGGAAGACGGATTCGTCGCGGCGGCCATCTCGTTCGGCTCGGGACTGATCCTCATGATCGTGATCTCGCTGATCCTGCCGGAGGGACGCCGTGGCTTTCGCGCGCTGGTCGGGGGACTCCGCGAACGCACGATTCCGACGTGGATGGTGCTCGGCGGCCTCGCGGGCGCTCTCACGGTCAGCACGCAGGGCCTGACCGCGGCGATCATCGGAGTGTCCCTGTTCACCGTGGGGGTGATCGCGGGGCAGGCACTGTGCGGTCTGGTCATCGACCGCGTCGGCTTCGGTCCGGCGGGAGTGGTCGCCCTCAGCCTCGGGCGCATCGGCGGTGCCGTGCTGGCTCTTGGCGCGGTGGCGGTCTCGCTCGGGGGCGATGCCCTCACCCGGGTGCCCTGGTGGATGCTCGTGATGCCGTTCGCGGCGGGTGTGGGCATCGCCTGGCAGCAGGCGGTCAACGGCCGACTACGCGCTCAGGTGGGAACTCCGCTCACGGCCACACTCGTCAACTTCATCGGCGGCACCGCGGTGTTGGTGTTGGCAGCTGTCATCGCCGTCCTCGTGATGGGGCCGACGCAACCCTGGCCCACGGACCCCTGGCTCTACCTGGGCGGCGCTATGGGAGTGATCTACATCTTCCTCGGTGCCGCGATCGTCGCACGAACGGGTGTGCTGCTGCTGGGCCTCGGCAGCGTCGTCGGTCAGATCCTGACGTCCGTCGTCATCGATCTGATCTGGCCGGTGCCCGGCGCGGGGTCCGCCTGGCAGGCGGCAGCCATGGTGATCCTCGCGTTGTCGTCGGTCTTCGTGGCCGCCGTGCCATGGGGTCGTCGCGCGCGTCACTAGGACGCGCGCGACAGGGTCACTTCTTCTTCGACTTCTTCTTCTTGCACTTCTTCGCCGGCTTGGCGGACTTCGTGGCGTTCGCAATCGCGGAGCCGGAGCCGGCGGGCATCGACGTCACGAAGGATGCAGCGTCAATCGGACGACGCGTCCGGATCCGCTCATCCGGCTTCCCGCCGACGTACAGCCATCCCAGCAGCTGCTCTCCCGTGCGCAGCCCGTGCGCCTTGGCGACCGCCTTCGAGCGCGTGTAACCGCCGGTGCGCCAGATGACGCCCCAGTCGGCCTCGTCCAGCAACAGGCTCAGCAGGTGGGCGACGCCGGAGGCCACCGCCTCCTGCTCCCAGGCCGGTACCTTGCCGCTCGGCTTCTCGGAGAAGACGACGGCGATCAGCAGGGGCGCCCGCAACGGCTTGGTGGAGACGCCGTCGTGCCCGTCCGCCTTGTGAATGGCGCGCCCCAGGCGCACACGGTCTTCACCGCGCAGCTCGATGAGTCGCCACGGCTGCAGGTTGGAGTGATCCGCCACGCGGCCGGCCGCCTCGATCAGCCGTACCAGCTCCGCGCGATCGGGCGCGGCGTCGGTCACCTTCGAGGCCGATCGGCGGCGCAGCGCCGCGTCGTACGCGCTCACTCGGCTTCCGGCGTGAAGGACAGCGCGAGAGAGTTCATGCAGTAGCGGTCACCGGTCGGCGTGCCGAAGCCATCGGGGAAGACGTGGCCGAGGTGCGACCCGCATCTCGCACAACGGACCTCGGTGCGCACCATCCCGAGCGACGTGTCTTCGATCAGCTCCACGGCGTCCGGGCGCACCGACTCATAAAAGCTCGGCCAGCCGCAGCCGGAGTCGAACTTCGTTCCGCTCTGGAACAGCTCGGCGCCACAGGCACCACAGGTGTACAGGCCGGCGCGGTGCTCGTCCAGCAGCTCTCCGGTCCAGGCGCGCTCGGTTGCGGCCTCTCGCAGCACGGCGAAGCGTGCCGAATCCAGCTCCTCGCGCCACTCCTGCTGGGACTTGTTCACGGTGTACGAAGCGTTGTTCTCGCTGTGCCACATGTGTCCTCCTAGGTTCACTCCATTCAACACCGCTCGTCGGCTCCCTGTTCCGCGCGCACCTGTGCACTGGGGGAGAATGGGCGGGTGACCGTCTCGGACGTGCAGGAGCGCTACGCCAGGTTCGCGCGAGAGGAAGCGCCCGGGCGCAGCGAGGTGTACGAACGCTGGGCGCGCGCCGTCGCCCACGACTCCGCCCTGGCCGCGGTCATCGCCGCGCTGCCGGAGCAGCGACGCCAGCCTCCGCTGGTGTTCGCGCTGGCGCGTACTCTCGGTGCGGGAGCGGGCACGGACGAGCTCGCCGCGGTGCTCAGGACGAAGAGCGCGCAGGTGCGCGAGCTTGCCGAGCGGCGCTCGGTGCAGACGAACGAACCGCTGCGCTGTGCTGCGTTGCTCCCGGCGTTGGCACGGATCGAGGGTCCGATCGCCCTGCTGGAGCTCGGCGCCGCGGCCGGTCTCTGCCTCTATCCGGACCGGTATGGCTATCGCTTCATCACTCGTGAGGGGACAACCACAGCGGGGGACAACTCGAGCGCTGTCATCCTGACCAGCCAGTGGCGCTCAGATCTGCCCGTGCCACAGCGGCTTCCGATGATCGACTGGCGTGCCGGGGTCGACCGCGATCCGCTGAACGCGCAGGATCCGGACGATCGCGCCTGGCTCACCGCGCTGGTGTGGCCCGGGGAGACGGGACGGACGGAGCGCATCGACGCGGCGCTGGACGTGGCGGCAGCGGAACCACCGCTCCTGCACGCCTTCGACCTCGCGGAAACAGGTGCCGAGGCGATCGCCGCACTCCTCGCCGAGGTGCCGAGCGGGCTCACCCCGGTGATCTCGACGCCCGGCATCCTGCCCTTCCTTCCGAAAGCGGCCCGGGCGGAGCTCATCGACGCGATTCGGGCGTCGGGAGCGCGATGGATCACGATGGATGCGCCCGGCCTCCATGCCGGGTGGACCACCCCGGTGTCGGGGGTCGAGGACGGGTTCGCGCTGGCGCTCGACGGCCGCGTGATCGCCGCCGTCGACCCACTCGGTCGGTGGGTGCGGATGCTGGACTGAATGTCCGAACCCCCGCCTAGCGTGGGCGACATGAACCCTGCCGCTCTCAGCCCGCGAGATATCGCCATCCTCGATCTGGAATCGCGCCTCCCGGTGCATTCGGTGCCCAAGGAAGAGGAGATCGACACCGTTCTCAACCTGTCAGCGGTGCGGTACTACCAACTCCTCGGGCACCTGCTGGACTCGTCGGCGGCTCTCGCTTACGACCCCCTTCTTGTGCGGCGACTGCGCCGGCTCCGTGATGCCGATCGGGCAAGACGCGTGTCGCAGCCTCGCTCGGCGATCGCCTGATGTCGGCCCGGCGCTTCCTGCACGTGGCTCTCGGACACTCCCGGTAGCATCGTCGAGTGCCCACCAACACTCAGCAGCGCGACCGCTTCGACGACGTGCCTCGCGAACGCCACCGGGTGGGCGCGCATCGCGCAGAGAACCCGCGCATGCGCGCGGGGCTGATCATCCTCTGGGCGGCGGTCGCCGCCGTGATCCTGTTCGCCGTCGGCGTCTTCCTGTCCCTGCTCTGGACGGATCGCATCTCCTTCGGCCCGGAGCCCACGGCATCGAGCGTTGCGGAGTCCCCGGCACCCACCGACGCAATCGACACCAGCTACACGGTGTTCATTCTCAACGCCGGTCCTGATCCCGCACAGACGGATCGCGCGAAGTCGCTGGTGGTCGGTGTCGGGTACGCGGAGGACGCGGTGTCCACGTCGGAAGCGGACCAGAAGGACTTCGAGACCTCCGCGGTCTACTTCAGCGACGCGGCTGATGAGGGTCCGGCGCGAGCACTCGCCGCGTCCCTGGGCATTTCGCAGGTTGCACAGACTGACGCCTACAAGCCGATCGATGACTCCGCCGGCCGTCAGCTCACGGTCGTGCTCGGCGTGGACTTCGGTGCCGACGCCGGCTGAGCACCAGTGCTGCGGGCCCGGAGGAGTCTCTGGGAAGGCGGTGTGCGTCGCTTGCACTCTCCTAGGTCGAGTGCCAGAATGAGCATTAGCACTCGTAGTGTTTGAGTGCTAATGAAGATTCGCCTACGTCCGGGAGGGACGACACACACATGGCAAAGATGATCGCTTTCGACGAGGAGGCCCGCCGTGGCCTCGAGCGCGGCCTGAACATCCTGGCCGACGCCGTGAAGGTGACGCTCGGCCCGCGCGGTCGCAACGTCGTGCTCGAGAAGAAGTGGGGCGCCCCCACGATCACCAACGATGGTGTCTCCATCGCCAAGGAGATCGAGTTGGACGACCCGTACGAGAAGATCGGTGCGGAGCTCGTCAAGGAGGTCGCCAAGAAGACCGACGACGTCGCCGGTGACGGCACCACGACCGCTACGGTTCTGGCTCAGGCTCTGGTTCGCGAGGGTCTGCGCAACGTCGCGGCCGGCGCTGACCCGATCTCGCTCAAGAAGGGCATCGAGAAGGCTGTTGCTGCCATCATCGAGCAGCTGCACGCCAACGCGAAGCCGATCGAGTCGAAGGAGCAGATCGCTGCGACCGCGTCGATCTCCGCTGCTGACACCGCTATCGGCGAGCTGATCGCCGAGGCGATCGACAAGGTCGGCAAGGAGGGTGTGGTCACCGTTGAGGAGTCCAACACTTTCGGCACCGAGCTCGAGCTCACCGAGGGTATGCGCTTCGACAAGGGCTACCTGAACCCGTACTTCGTCACGGACCCGGAGCGCCAGGAGGCTGTCTTCGAGGACCCGTACATCCTCATCGCCAACCAGAAGATCGGCAACATCAAGGACCTGCTGCCGATCGTCGACAAGGTGATCCAGGACGGCAAGGAACTGGTCATCATCGCCGAGGACGTCGAGGGCGAGGCTCTCGCGACGCTCGTGCTGAACAAGATCCGCGGCATCTTCAAGTCCGTCGCCGTCAAGGCTCCGGGCTTCGGTGACCGTCGCAAGGCTCAGCTGCAGGACATCGCCATCCTCACCGGTGGCCAGGTCATCACCGAGGAGGTCGGTCTCAAGCTCGAGAACGCCACCCTCGACCTGCTCGGCCGCGCTCGCAAGGTCATCGTCACCAAGGACGAGACCACCATCGTCGAGGGTGCCGGCGACTCGGCTCAGATCGAGGGTCGCGTCACGCAGATCCGTCGCGAGATCGAGAACACCGACTCCGACTACGACCGCGAGAAGCTGCAGGAGCGCCTGGCGAAGCTCGCCGGCGGTGTTGCGGTCATCAAGGCCGGCGCTGCGACCGAGGTTGAGCTCAAGGAGCGCAAGCACCGCATCGAGGACGCTGTCCGCAACGCGAAGGCTGCCGTCGAAGAGGGCGTCGTCCCCGGTGGTGGTGTCGCCCTGATCCAGGCCGGCAAGACCGCTTTCGAGGGCCTGGAGCTGACCGGCGACGAGGCAACGGGTGCGAACATCGTGCGTGTCGCCATCGAGGCACCGCTGAAGCAGATCGCCATCAACGCGGGCCTCGAGCCCGGAGTTGTGGCGCACAAGGTCGCCGAGCTCCCCTCGGGCTTCGGTCTGAACGCCGCCACTGGTGAGTATGGTGACCTGTTCGCACAGGGCATCATCGACCCCACCAAGGTGACGCGCTCGGCTCTGCAGAACGCTGCGTCGATCGCCGCGCTGTTCCTCACCACCGAGGCAGTCGTCGCCGAAAAGCCGGAGAAGGCTTCCGCTCCCGCGGGCGACCCGACCGGTGGCATGGACTTCTGATCCAGCACATCTGAAAGCACGGGGCCTCGGCGACAGCCGGGGCCCCGTGCTTTTTCCTGCGTGCGATCAGCGGAACATGCTGAGCGCAGCCTGCTCCGTATCGGCGTAGTTGCGCGCCGCGGTGTCGAGCGCCTGATGGATGGAATCCAACGAGCGTTCAACGATCTGCTGCGTGCCTCGCCAATCCTCCACCGTCGTCTGGAAGGCCGCGGAGGCACTGCCCGTCCAGGAATCGCGCAGCGCCGTCAGCGAGGCCGAAAGCCCCGCCACCTCCGCCCGGATCCGATCACTCGACGCACGGGCGGCACCCGTCGCGCTCATTACCGCTTCACTGTCAACCGAGAACACAGCCATGGTCCCGTTCCTTTCTCTCTCTGGGATCCACGGTAGGAACCTGGACAGCACCGTGCGGGCGAGATCGCCTCGATGGGGACGAGAGAGCGGGCTGTGAGAACTGGGGAGGAACAGTGTCAGCGACGCGGCGTGATGACGGGCGGCAACGGGTCGCCATTCGCGTCCAGCGCGAGACGCTCCAACGGCTGCGTCTCGACGTAGAGGTGCTCCTGCGGAGTGCGCTGACGCACCAGGGGGATGCTCACGCGGAAGGTCGCGCCACCGCCCGGGGTGTCCTCCACGGTGATCGCCCCGTGCAGCGCCTCCACGATGGACGCCACGATGGACAGCCCGAGGCCGCTTCCGCCGGTCTCCCGCGTTCGTGAGGTGTCGGCACGCCAGAAGCGCTCGAAGATCTGCGTCTTGAGCTCATCGGGAATGCCATCCCCGTGGTCGATCACGGCGATCCAGCCGAACTCCCGTGCATCATCCACGCCCACGGCGATCTCGATGGGGGAGTCGTCCGGTGTGTACCGTCGGGCGTTGCCCACGAGGTTGGTGACAACCTGACGGATCTTGTCCTCCTGGCCGAGCACGATCGGCTCGGCATCCGGGATGATCGGCGCGGCATAGGTGATCGCGGGAAGCGGGGCCAGCTCGCCGGTGGGCGTGCGCTCCAGCTCGGTGCCGTCCGAGGCACGGCGGCGCCCGAGGCGGCGACCGATCGTGGCACCGACCTGCATGATGGCAGTGGTGGTGGGCGTGCGGCGCTTCGCGGTCTCACCGGTATCGGTGGGAAGGGCAACCTGTGGCGTGGCGGTCGCCTGCTGGGACGTCGCGTCGATGAAGGTGCCCGTGCGCTCCGGGGCGGCGGCGCGGATGTCCATGGCCGCGTCGCGGCCGATGGGCCGCAGATCCACCGCGGAGAACACCAGCTCGCGTCGTTCGTCCAGGCGGGCGAGGGCGAGGAGATCCTCCACCAGGGTTCCCATGCGGATCGCCTCCTTCTCGATGCGATCCATGGCCGCCGCCGTGTCCTCCTCGCCGCGGATCGCGCCCATCCGATACAGCTCGGCGTACCCGCGCACCGTCACGAGGGGGGTGCGCAGCTCGTGGCTGGCGTCTCCGACGAACCGTCGCATCTGCTTCACGGTGGTGTCGCGCTGCGCGAGCGCGGCGTCGAGGCGGCCCAGCATGGTGTTGATGGCGAGCTTCAACCGGCCCACCTCGGTGCGTGGCTCCGCACCGGGCATGCGCTGGCTGAAGTTGCCCGCGGCGATCGCCATCGCCGTCGTCTCCACCTGTCCGAGCCGACGGAACGCGAGGGTCACGATCCATCGCGTCGCGAGCGCGGCGACAACGACCGTGATGGCGGCGAGCAGCAGGAAGATGGAGAGGTAGGTGCCGATCGACGCGTCCACCTGGTTGGTGGGCAGCGCCACCACCAGCGTGATCATCGTCTGCGCGTCACCGACCGTGATCGTGACGTTACTCATGAGGGCGCGGAAAGCGTGCGGCTCTCCGTCATCGCTGGACAGATCGAGGGGGTTGCCGGTCTGGTTGAGCGACTGATCGAGCGTGATCGAATCCCAGTACGCCGGCTGCAGTTCGCCCTCCGGTCCGCCACTGGCGTACCGGGTGCCGTCCGGGCCGTAGATCACGACGTACGGAGGGTTGGCCACCGCCATCGACGCCTTGGGGCTCACCTGCAGCTTCGACCCATCTGTCGACACGTCAAAGAGCTGGTCCACCAGCTCATTGCTGGACCACTGGCGCAGCTGCTCATCGATCTGCGTCACGAAGGCGTTGCGCAACAACGGAACAGAGCCGAGGCCCGCCGAGAGCAGACCGATCGCCAGGATGGTGACGGTGACGCCGGTGATCTTGGCGCGCAGGCTGATCCCGCGCCACCACCGGGTCAGGGCGTCGTTGTGTTCTTCCAGGAGATATCCGTCACTTGGCGGTCTTCAGCATGTAGCCGAATCCGCGCTTGGTCTGGATGAGCGACTCCTCGGTGTGCGGGTCGATCTTGCGGCGGAGGTAGGAGATGTAGCTCTCCACGATGCCGGCGTCGCCGTTGAAGTCGTACTCCCAGACGTGGTCGAGGATCTGCGCCTTGCTGAGCACGCGGTTCGGGTTCAGCATCAGGTAACGCAGGAGCTTGAACTCGGTGGGGCTGAGGTCGATGGCCGCGTCGCCGACGAAGACGTCGTGCGTGTCCTGATCCATGGTCAGCTCGCCCGCACGGATCACCGACTCCTCGTCGGCCTGCATGGTGCGGCGGAGGATGGCCTGAATGCGCGCGACGATCTCGTCGAGCGCGAACGGCTTGGTGACGTAGTCGTCACCGCCGGCGTTGAGGCCGGCGATCTTGTCTTCGGTGTCGTCCTTAGCCGTCAGGAAGAGGATCGGCGCGGTGTAGCCTGCCTCGCGCAGTCGCTTCGTGACGCTGAATCCGTTCATGTCGGGAAGCATCACGTCGAGCACGATCAGGTCAGGCTCTTCTTCCAGAACGGCGGAGATGGTCTGAGCGCCGTTGGAGACCGAACGGGTCTGGAAACCGGCGAAGCGCAGACCCGTGGTCAGCAGGTCGCGGATGTTCGGTTCGTCGTCCACGATGAGGATGCGCGGTGCTGTCATGCCCCCCATTATGGCCACCCGCGCCTATGAATCGGCAGTGGAGCGCGGGAATTCGCTCACCCCGAGGGCGAAAGACAGTGTGCACACAGCACTCGAACAGCCGGGTGTCAGGCGGGCGTCAGCGAATCCGCATCCAGGATGGTGTAGCTGTAGCCCTGTTCGGCGAGGAAGCGCTGGCGATTCTGGGCGAAGTCCTGATCGACGGTGTCACGGGCGATGAGCGTGTAGAAGCTCGCCGTGGCCCCGTCTGCCTTCGGACGCAGCAGCCGGCCGAGGCGCTGCGCCTCTTCCTGGCGCGAGCCGAACGATCCGGACACCTGGATGGCGACCGACGCATCGGGAAGGTCGATGGAGAAGTTGGCCACCTTGGACACGACGAGCACCGAGATCTCTCCGGTGCGAAACGCGTTGAAGAGCCTCTCCCGCTCGTCCACGGGCGTCGCCCCGGTGATCTGCGGTGCGTCGAGCGCCTGGGCGAGGGTGTCGATCTGGTCCAGGTACTGCCCGATGACCAGGATCTGCTCGCCGGCGTGCTTGGCGACCAGATCCTTCACCGTGCGGATCTTCGCGGGGGCGGTCGCCGCCATGCGATAGCGCTCATCGTCGGCTGCTGCCGCGTACTCGAGTCGATCGTCATCGGGCAGGTCGATGCGCACCTCGTAACAGGCCGCCGGTGCGATGAACCCCTGCGCCTCGATCTCCTTCCACGGCGCATCGAAGCGCTTGGGGCCGATCAGACTGAACACGTCACCCTCGCGGCCGTCCTCGCGTACGAGCGTGGCGGTGAGGCCCAGACGACGGCGCGCCTGCAGATCTGCGGTGAGCTTGAACACCGGGGCGGGCAGGAGGTGCACCTCGTCGTAGACGATGAGTCCCCAATCGAGCGCGTCGAGCAGGGCGAGGTGGGCGTAGTCGCCCTTCCGCTTCGCCGTGAGGATCTGATACGTCGCGATGGTGACCGGCTTGACCTCTTTGGTCTGGCCGGAGTACTCGCCGATCTCGTCGGCGGTGAGGGTGGTGCGCTTGAGGAGCTCGTCCCGCCACTGGCGGGCGCTGACCGTGTTGGTCACGAGAATCAGCGTGTTCGTCTGGGTCGCGCTCATCGCCCCCGCGCCAACCAGCGTCTTGCCGGCTCCACAGGGGAGCACGACGACACCGGAACCGCCGGCAGTGAAGGTGTCGACGGCCTGGCGCTGGTACGGGCGCAGCTCCCAGTCGTCCTCCACCAGACCGATCGGATGCGGTGTTCCCGGCGTGTACCCGGCGAAGTCCTCGGCGGGCCAGCCGATCTTCAGCAGCTCCTGCTTGATCTGCCCGCGCGCCCAGGTGTCGATGACGTAGGTGTCGGGGGACGGGTGGGAGATGAGCAGCGGCTGGATGCGCTTGTTGCGCGTCACCTCGGAGAGCACGGGAACGTCGCTGGAGCGCAGGATCAGCTGCCCGTCATCATCACGCTCGATGACGAGTCGGCCGTACCGGTTCACGGTCTCGCGGATGTCGACGGACACCGACGGCGGAACGGGGAAGCGCGAGTAACGCTCCAGGGTGGCCAGCATGTCCTCGGCGGTGTGGCCGGCAGCACGTGCGTTCCACAGCCCCAGGCGGGTCACGCGATAGGTGTGGATGTGCTCGGGAGCACGCTCCAATTCAGCGAAGACCGCCAGATCGTGGCGCGCGGATTCGGCGTCCGGGTGCGCCACCTCCAGCAGCACGGTGCGGTCGCTCTGCACGATGAGGGGTCCGTCAGCCATAGCGATCCAGTTTAGCTGTCCCGGCATGAGGAGGCGCCGAGAGCAGGGGATCAGCTCGCGACCGCGAGGTGGGTGATGTGGGAGATCGGCAGCACGCGCTCCACGTCGGCTGCGCGGTCGAGACCACGCAGCCGCCCACCACCGATGCCCGACGCCTCGAGAGTGAACGTACGCTCGGCGCCGTCGGGGAGAGAGACGGTGACGTGCAGCAGGGCCCGGGCATGAACGGCCGCCTCGAGTTCGCGCTGCATCCACGCGGCTTCGAGATCGGCGGCGTCGGCAGAGCGCAGCCGGGCGACCAGCGGATCGAGGTTCGGGGCGAGCGCACCTGTCGCGTCCTCGGGGGCGACTCGTCCCGCCTGGAGCGGCTCCGGCTCGCCCGCGGCGTTCACCACCGCCACCGGATAGTGCGCCTCGGCAAGAGCTCGCGCCACGCTGTCGCGCCCCACCCGCGACATCAGATCGTCCCCATCGCGAAGCAGTCCCAGGGGGCGCAGCGTCTGATCGATGCTCAGGGTGTCGCGCAGCGCTGCGGAGCCGACCTGCACGCGCGTGCGCCCGGTCACCGGATCCGCACCCACCGTGATCGTTCCGTGGCGGCGCACCGTCTCCGTGATCAAGTACGACAGCGGTTGGGGAATGCCGGTGAGGGAGAGGGTGGTGAGGAACTCCCGCAGGCTCGCCTCGGTCTCGCCCTGCGCCAGGGCGCGCTGCAGCGAATCGGGGGTGAAACGGTAGGTCGAGGCCTGGGCGTGCGACTCGCGATCGGCCACGCTGCGCAGGCGGATGTCGAGCCCGGGTGCCAGCGGCCCCGGCGCGATCACGCTGAGGTCGTTCTGCAGGTAAACGCGGTCCACCTCGTGCGGCAGATGACCGGCCAGCAACTCGCGCGCTGCGTCGTCATCGGAGAGCGCCCAGGGGGTGGGCAGGAGCGTCGCGGGGTCGATGAGTCCGAGCAGGACCGCGCGGTGAAGCCACGTTGCCGCGTCCCAGTCCGGATTCCACGGATACGCCTGCTGCCAGTGCTCGGGCAGCGCCCAGCCCGAATCACGGCGGAGCCCCGCCGGCAGCCGATCGCGGAAGGTGCGGGCAAGGTGATGCCACCGTTCGGCGGTGCTGGCACGAAGCCAAGCGGCGGCGGACATGGAGACGAGCCACTCGCGCTCGATCAGCCGGATGAGGCCCGCGGCGTCGGCGATCCAGACGAGATCATCGATGTCGTCAGGATCGCGAACGAGCCCGTCCTCGACGACGCGCTTGCGGTCGCCTGCGGCGATCGATCCCGTGCCAATCACCGTGAGGGGGCGGACGGAGGAGGCGAGAAGGAGCTCGGCCAACTGCCCGGCCGCCGTGAACACGCGTTCGGCGGCCGAGGGGGAGTCGTGCGCGACTGCGGCGGTGAGGTCGGGTGCCGGCACGTCGGGGAGTGCGCGCACCACATCGGCGACGCTCGGGTACGGGACGCCGGCGTCAACCAGCGCGAGTGCGCTCAGGCGCCCGGTGTCATCCGCAGCCAGGGTGCCGCGCGATACGGCGGCGCTGAGATCAGCGGCCTCGGCGGCCGTCAGCGTGGCGAGTGCAGCACGCACCGATGCCGGCTCCAGCAGAGCCTCGGCCGCATCGAACGGATCGCGCCAGGGCGCGGTGGGAGAGGCGCTGCGTGCCAGCAGCACTGCCCGCAACTCGGTGTCGCTCCGTGCAGCGAGCGCACCGGCCAGACCCCGTGCGTCCAGGGACATCCCCCGGGTCAGCCCTTCCGGGACTGCTTGGCCGCGCGCGAGCGCCGAACCATGTTCATGATCAGCAGCACGAAGAACAGGAGCACGCCGACCGGGAGGGCCACGTTGATGAACGTGAAGATGATGCCCCAGATCGGAGTCGCGAAATCAGCGTGCGCGACGGTGGCCACGATGATCGCGATGAAGCACAGAATCGACACGCCGATGAGAACCACCGAGCTGAACGCGAGGATGCGATCGATCCTCTTCACGGGGAGGTCGTCGGTCTGGTTCTGGGTATTCATCAGTCCCAGCGTAGTCGCCCCAGGGACCGCTAGGCTGAAGGGGCGGCCCCACACGATCTGTCGGGCCGTGTTTACCATCAGCACGCCGCGCCGTGCAACAGTTCGAAGGGGTCAGCATGCCCAGCGGCAAGGTCAGGTTCTACGACGAGGACCGAGGCTTCGGATTCATCACATCCGAGGACGGCCAGGACGTCTTTCTGCACGCCTCAGCACTTCCCGCGGGAGCTCCCACACCCAAGCCCGGAACGCGCGTCGAGTTCGGCGTCGCGGAGGGCAAGAGGGGTCCTCAGGCGCTCTCTGTCCGCGTCGTGGACGCTCCCGTCAGCCTGGCAAAGAAGAACCGGAAGCCCGCCGACGACATGGCGATCATCATCGAAGACCTGGTGGGTCTTCTCGACGGCATCGGCGGCGATCTGCGTCACGGCCGGTACCCGTCGTCCTCCCACGCACGTAAGGTGGCCACCGTGCTGCGCAAGGTTGCGGATGAACTCGATGCCTGAGGTCGACGCGACTGCCGCGGACTCGACGGTGACTACCATCGCTGCGGCCGAGGCTTCCGAGTCGCCCGCCGCGTCCGCCGACGCGGTCGAGGTCGTTGCCGACCCGGCGTTGCTCGCCGCGCACGATGTGGCGCTCGTCGCTCTTCGTGAGATCACTGCCGCGTCCTCCGTCGGTGCGCCGGTCGGACACCGCGTGGAAGCAGACGGCGTGGTGTCGCTGCTGTTCGCGAGCAATCTGCGGGGATACCCCGGCTGGTTCTGGACCGTGTCCGTGGCACGCGTTGCTGATGCGGAACCGACGGTTCTGGAAGCCGAACTGCTGCCCGGCGAAGACGCCCTCCTGGCGCCCGACTGGGTGCCGTGGGCCGTGCGTCTCGCCGAGTACCAGGCCGCACAGGTCGCGCTCGCCGAAGCCGCGGAGACCGCTGGCGATGATGAGGACGTCGATTTCGCAGATGAGGATGCCGCCGTGGCGGACCTGGACGACGATGACGATGACGACGATGACGACGATGACCTGGACGAGGCTGATTTCGACTCCGACGGATCGCCGATTCTCCACTCCGGAGATCTCGACGGCGTCGACATCGATGAGCTCGACCCGCAGCTTATGGATGGTGACGACGCGGACGACGACGAATCAGAGGATGACGGGTCGGACGACGACGATGACTCGGATGACGAGGATCCCGAAGACGACGACGATGACGACTCGGACGATGACGACTCGGACGATGACGACTCGGACGATGACGACTCGGACGATGACGAGGAGTCCGAGGACGACAACTCCGAAGAGGAGTAACGAGCGCTGACGCACAGGGGGCCGGACGATGAGATCGTCCGGCCCCCTGTGTGTATGTCAGGAGTTCGCGAGCACGTAGTCGATCGACCGGAGCAGTTGACGAACGTCGTCCGGGTCGATCGCGACGAACGTCGCGATGCGCAACTGGTTGCGGCCGAGCTTGCGGTACGGCTCCGTGTCCACGATGCCGTTGGCGCGCAGCGTCGCGGCCACGGCCGCGGCGTCGACGCTCTCATCGAAGTCGATGGTGGCCACCACTCCGGAGCGGTATGCCGGGTCGGTGACGAACGGAGAGGCCACGGCCGATGCCTCGGCCCAGTCGTAGATGGCGCCGGAGCTCTCCGCCGTGCGGGATGCAGCCCAGCTGAGGCCACCGTTGTCCAGCATCCAGCGCACCTGGCTGTCCAGCAGGTGCAGAGTGGACAGCGCCGGGGTGTTCAGCGTCTGGTTCAGTCGCGAGTTGTCGACCGCGGTCTGCAGGTTCAGGAACTCGGGGATGTACCGGTCACTGGCGTTGATGCGGGCGATGCGCTCCAGCGCGGCCGGCGACACGGCCGCAAACCAGAGGCCGCCGTCGGAGGCGAAGTTCTTCTGCGGCGCGAAGTAGTAGACGTCCGTCTGCGCGATATCGACGTGCAATCCGCCGGCAGCGCTGGTCGCATCGATCACGGTGAGCGCACCGGCGGCGCCGTTCACGCGGGTCACGGGAGCCGCAGCACCCGTCGACGTCTCGTTGTGCGGCCAGGCGTACACGTCGACACCGTCGACGACCTCCGCGAACGCCACGGAACCGGGCTCCGCGGTGCGCACATCGGGTGCCTGCAGCCACGGGGCCTTCGCCGCGGCGGCGAACTTGCCGCCGAACTCACCGAACACGAGGTTCTGCGCGCGGTTCTCGATCAGACCGAACGCCGCGGCGTCCCAGAATGCGGTCGAGCCGCCGTTGCCGAGGATGATCTCGTACCCCTCCGGCAGCTGGAACAGGTCGGCCAGCTGCGAGCGAACGGAGCCGACGAGGTTCTTCACGGGCGCCTGCCGGTGGCTGGTGCCGAGCAGTGACGATCCCACGCTCGCGAGGGCGGACACCGCCTCGGGCCGGATCTTGGACGGACCGCAGCCGAAGCGTCCGTCGGAGGGGAGAAGGTCACGGGGGATCTCAACGCTCGCCATGAACAGATTCTAGGGCGGGCGTCGGGGCGTTCCCGACCGCGTGACGCTTGGTGACGGATAGGCTGAGGAAGTCAATCGTCGCGATCGTGAGGGGCACATGACTGATCTCATCGACACCACCGAGATGTACCTGCGCACCATCCTCGAGCTGGAGGAGGAGAACATCACGCCGCTGCGCGCACGGATCTCCGAGCGACTGGGGCACTCCGGACCGACGGTGTCGCAGACCATCGGTCGTATGGAGCGCGACGGTCTCGTCGTCGTGTCGGATGATCGTCGCCTCCAACTCACCGACAGCGGCCGCGGGAAGGCTGTGAACGTGATGCGTAAGCACCGTCTCGCGGAGCGCCTCCTGTCCGATGTCATCGGACTCGACTGGGCATACGTGCACGACGAGGCATGCCGCTGGGAGCATGTGATGAGCGAGCAGGTGGAGCGCCGGCTGATCGAGCTGCTCGGCCACCCGACCGAGTCGCCCTACGGCAATCCGATTCCCGGACTCGATGTGCTGGGAAGCGAAGTCGCGACCGATTTCGAGCAGGGCGTCATCGGGCTGGTCAACCGGCTCACCGACGCCGGCACGCCGATCGAGGGAACGGTTCGCCGCTTAGCTGAGCCGGCGCAGGTGGATCCGGAACTGCTCGAGCAGCTGCGCGACGCCGGCGTCCTGCCCGGAGCGCACGGCGGCTTCCGCTTCAACGAGGGCTATGTCCTCGTGGAGATGGACGGCCACGAGGACGGCCTTGAGCTTCCCGTGGAGATCGCGAGCCACATCTTCCTCGTCGACGACCGGCGCTGAACCGGCTCAGACAATCGCACACGGCAGGTCCGAGGGGGACGACATGGCGGGTGAACAGAACACGGACGGCACGCCGCCTGAGTCCGGTGGGTACGACGGCTTTGCGCCGATGCCACTCGGACAGCGCTCGTCCGAGGAACTCGGGCTGGGGCCGTCCGCTCCGCCGGTCTGGCCGAACGGCCGACCGGAGTATGGCGGTCTGCCGCCGTACGGCACGCCCTACGTTCCTCCGGTGTATGCGCCGCCACCGGGGGGCGCGGTGCCTCCCGGTGGCGTTGCGCCGTCTGCCGCGCCGGCAGCTGTCCCGCCCTCTGCCGTGGCGCCGTCTGGTCCTGTGCCTGGCACGTCGGCACCGTACGCGTCTGCGCCGTCTGCAGCCCCGGCCTCTGCCCCCGCATCCCAGCCATATGCTTCCGCCCCGTACGCTGCGCAGCCGCTGACCGGACAACCCGGATACACCCCGCAACCCGGATACGCTCCGCAACCCGGGTACACCCCGCCCCCCGGATATGCCGCCGCGCCGCGCGCGGGCGGGCTCCCCGGCTGGGGCTGGGCCGTCGTCGTCCTGGTCGCCGTCGTCATCATCGTCGTGGTCGTCGGTTCCGCCGCGCGGATCCTCACGGCATCGCCCGCGGCTGACCCGGCGCCTCCGGGCACCTCGGCCGTGCCGACGCCGGGTGCGCCCGCGCCCGAGGGGACGGTGACGCTGGACATGTCGGCGAACCTCCCGGCCGGCACGGTGCTCGCCATGGCAGAGACAGCCGACTGGGCACCGTACGACACCGCTGACCCCGAGCACCTTCTGGGACCCGCCGCTCCCGAGGGCGAGGACGCGTGGCGCAGCCCGTGCTACTTCGCCCTGCACTCCAACCCCGGCTCCTTCGGTGACGATGATCGGGACGGCAGCGAGTACTGGGGTGAACTGGCGAAGAAGTACGCGGCACCAGGGACGACAGCATCCTCCGTCGCCTCGCTGCTGGTGCCCGGGCCGGACGGGGTGCTCTACGAGTTCTCGGGCTATACGGAGATCAGCACGGGGGACTACGAGAAGGCATCGGTCAGCTACACACGCGTTGATGTGGCGGGGGATCGAACGTATGAGATCGCGGTCCGCTGCGACGGCACGGAGGTTCCTCAGGATGCTCTGGACGCGGTGGCATCGCAGTTCCAGTTGAAGTAGGCCGGAAAAAGGCCTGGTCCACGGGGTATCTGTGAGGCTCATGCTGAGAGTTTGGGATTCAGAGTGACAGAATCGTTACATTCCCGTACTCTGGAAATGTCCGTCGGCGCAAGCTGGCCGAAGGACACCCCGGAATTGCCTCAACGGCTCGTCACCTCCGCGGGTCCCGATGCACAAAGTGCCCTGAACCGAGTGCCGACGAGCCGGACGCTTCGGCGTGGAGGCGACGGAGGAACCAGCTTGAGTGCAGTGAACGAGTCGAACCCGCCCGAGTCCGAGGGGGCGCCGGAGTCGACCGCAGCGGTGGTGCGTCGTGCGCGTCGTCAGCCCCGCCCCGCGAGCGGGGGGCGAGCCCGACCCGCGCGCATCCTTGGCAGCCTGGTCATCGTCGCCGGCCTGATCGGCACGGTCGGACTGTCGGCCTACGGCGCATACAACGGTGCCAACAGCGCCGCCGCAGATAACAAGGGCCTCACCCTGCAGCAGGCCGCCGCAGACGGTGCACAGGCGCTGGTCGTGGCATCCGATGTCACGGGAGATGCCGTTCAGCGCGACGCCTATGCCGCAACGACTGCGGCAGAGATCGCGCAGAAGAAGGCGGAAGAGGAAGCCCTGCGCCGTGCGCAGGAGGCCGCCGCTGCCGCCGAGGCGGCGAAGAAGGCCGCGGCCGACAAGAAGGTCTCGATCGACTTCTCCAACGTGCCCACGTTCTCCGGCGCTACCGGAACCTTCGTCTGGCCCGTCACAGGCTTCATCCTGGGCGACACCCTCGGTGCCGGCCGTGGACACGAGGGTTCTGACCTGCTGATCGCCGCTGGTACGCCGATCTACGCGATGAACGCCGGCACGGTCACCATCTCGGCCGAGAGCTACGGCGGGTATGGCAACTTCGTCGAGATCACGGGCGACGTGAACGGCACCTCGGTCGAGTCGCGCTACGGTCACATGACCTCCGGTTCGCGCGTGGTGTCCGAGGGCGACCATGTGGAAGCCGGTCAGCTGATCGGTCTCGTCGGCAGCACGGGTCGCTCGACCGCCAATCACCTCCACCTCGAAGTCCGTCTGGATGGCTCGCTGGTGGACTCCTACGCGTTCCTCGTGGCCAACGCCGGCTGACGCAACGAACACTCGACGAGGGGCATCGCACACGTGCGGTGCCCCTCGTCGTTGATGCCGGACGTGGGATGTTCACCTGCGCGTCGTATGCGTCCCGGGCGTGTCGGGGTTACGCTGTCTCCTGACGCCGGTCGAAACGCGGAGGGCGCACATGCATACGACGACGAGCATCCGAACCACGGGTGTGGGTCAGTCGCGCGCGCATGAGCATCACCTATCGCAAACGAGCATGTCCGCGAGCTCTCACAGGGCGCCATCCGTTCGGGTGGCGCCCTGTGTCGTTCCGGGATGAATCGACCGCGTCGCAACGCATCGTGAAACCCGGCAACCAGCCGGGGCGAATCGAGAGGATGACGGATGCGCACGCTGGTGTTGAACGCAGGATACGAACCACTCGCAGTGATCTCATTCAAGAGAGCGCTGCTGCTGGTCATGAATGACCGCGCAACGATTATCGAACGGGTCGAGGACTCGCCGGTCTGGGGGACGAGCAGCGTGTTCGATCGCCCGGCGGTGATCCTGCTCTCCCGCTACGTGCGAGTGCCCACGACCTACGACGTCCCGGTGACGCGGCGCGGCGTGCTGCGTCGTGACGGGTTTCGGTGCGGCTACTGCGCCAAACCCGCGGCCACGATCGATCACGTGATGCCGCGCTCGCGCGGAGGCGCGGATTCGTGGGAGAACCTGGTGGCGTGCTGTCTGCGCTGCAACAACGTCAAGAGCGATCGGACGCCGCACGAGATGGGGTGGGAGCTGCGCTTCATCCCGCAGCCCCCGCGTGGTACGCAGTGGACCGTGCGCGGCACGGAGCGCGCGGAGCCGGCGTGGGCGCCGTACCTCAGCGCGGCGGCGGCCTGACCCGCGTCAGTCGACGTCGAGAGCGCGCAGCCAGCGGCTGAGCAGCTCAGCCAGGTGCGGGGCGTCACCATCGAGCCCGCTGATCAGGCGGTGCTCGTTCGCGGTGTGTCCTTCCACGGCGCGCTCGACGAGCTCGAGCCCCGCGGGGGTGAGGCTGATGTGGCGACGCCGCCCATCGCTGGCGTCACCCTCGCGCTGGACGAGTCCGCGTGCGACAAGACGATCGACGCGCTTGGTCAACCCGCCCGTCGAGATCATGGTGTGCTCGGCCAGCTCGCCCGCGCTGCGACGGTAGGGGTTTCCGGCGCGGCGGAGGGTGGCGAGGACATCGAACTCGCCTTGCGAGATGCCAAAGCGAGCGAACTCATCGTCGATGGCGCGATCAAGGATCATCGCGAGGCGGTGGAGGCGGCCGATCACCGCCTGCGGGGTGGTGTCCAGGTCGGGTCTCTCGCGGCGCCACTCCGCGAGGATCCGGTCGACCCGGTCATCGTTCCGAGGTTCGTCTGCCATCGGGCCAATCTATCTTCCTCGGAAGGTGTAAGTTATCTTCCATGGAAGATAACTCGCGGTGGAAGTGGATCCTGATTGCGGCGATCGCGCCGCTGGCCTGGGGGAGTGTGTACTTCATCACGCGCAACTTCCTCCCCGCAGGCACTCCGCTGTGGGGCGGTGTCTACCGCGCCCTTCCCGCAGGAATCGTGCTGCTGGTGATCGCACGTCGCCTGCCCCGCGGTGACTGGTGGTGGAAATCGCTCGTCCTCGGTCTGCTCAACGTGGGCGGCTTCTTCGCGTTGATCTACCTCGCCGGCACGCTGCTGCCCTCCAGTCTCGCGGCGACCGTGATGTCGGCGTCGGCCGGGACCATGCTCCTGTTCGGCTGGGGCTTGCTGGGCCAGCGCCCCGGCATCATGGCCGTCGCTGGCGCACTGATCGGCATCATCGGAGTCGTGGTGATGATCGGGATCGGGACCACGGGGGTGAACGGCTGGGGCTTGCTCGCCTCACTCGCCGCCATGCTCTCGTCAAACATCGGCTTCGTTCTCACGGCGAAGTGGGGGGCCAAGATCCCACCGGTGACGCTGGCGTCCTGGCAGCTGATGGCCGGGGCGATGGCGCTGATCCCGGTTGCCGCGCTGGTCGAAGGGGCGCCGCCGATCCCGCAGGGGCCGCAGCAGTGGCTCGGATTCCTCTATGTCTCGCTGTTCGCCACCGCGCTGGCGTATGCGGCGTGGTTCACCGGTCTCCAGCGCCTGCCGGCATCGGCGATCGGTGCGGTCGGCCTCCTCAACCCGGTCTCTGGTGTCATCCTCGGCGTCGCGTTCGCGGGGGAGATGTTCGGGCCGGCACAGGCGATCGGCATGGTGCTGGTGGTGGCGGGGGTCGTGATCGGCACACGCCGCCCTCGGATCCGTGCCGTTCCTGCGCCCGATAGGCTCGCAAGCGGGCGCAGCGTTGAGCCGGCGACGCGCGGCTAGGGCGAACGGAGAGACGCGCATGAGCGAGCAGGACGGTTGTGGCTGCGGGTGCGGTGCCCCGGCTCGGTCGTCACTGCTCCAGATCAGCAAGGCGATTGCGACACCTCTGTCTTCGGCTCGAGGGGAGCGCCCGATCGAGCAGATCGCGATCCCGTCCGGCGCGTTCACCATGGGCGACTCGTCGGGTGACGAGAACCCCGCCGATGGCGAGACGCCCCGCCACGTCGTTCGTCTCTCCGCGTTCTCGATCGATGCCACCGCGGTGACCAACGATGCGTTCGCGACCTTCGTCGACGCCACCGGCTACCGCACCGAGGCGGAGGTGTTCGGCTATTCGGCCGTCTTCCACCTCGCGGTCACGGCACCAGAGGAGGATGTGGTGGGCGTTCCGCCGCAGACACCGTGGTGGCGTGGAGTGCGGGGAGCGGACTGGCGTCACCCGGGTGGTGCCGGCTCGGATATCGCGGGCCGCGGCGATCACCCGGTGGTGCACGTGAGCTGGAATGACGCGCAGGCGTACTGCGTCTGGGCCGGGCGGCGCCTGCCGACGGAGGCGGAGTGGGAGTACGCCTCCCGCGGAGGCTTCGACGGTGCCAAGTACCCTTGGGGCGACGCCGAGGTCGACGAGGGCGGCTGGCGGGCGAACATCTTCCAGGGGCAGTTTCCCGCGCACAACACCGTCGAAGACGGATGGGCGACCACGGCGCCGGTGCGCACATTCGCCCCGAATGACTTCGGGCTCTGGCAGACCGTCGGCAACGTGTGGGAGTGGTGCGAGGACCGCTTCGACCCGCGGTCGTATGGGCGGTCGTCCGAATCGGATCCGCTGGGGCCAGCGGAGGGTGACACTCGCGTTCTTCGCGGGTGGCAGCTACCTCTGCCACATCTTGTATTGCAACCGGTATCGCAACTCCGCCCGTTCACAGAACACTCCGGATTCCTCGATGGGCAACGCCGGCTTCCGCACCGTCGCGCTCTGACTCATCGGTAGGGTTCCCTCATGGGCCTCTTCGACTTCTTCTCCCGTGATCGCAAGGTCACGCCAGCGCAGAGTGCGCCGACTGTCGAGACGCAGCAGGTGGATTTCGCTCCGCTGGTGCCGATGGCGGCGATCATCAGCAACAACGACGCCCAGGTCGCAGCAGATATAGCGACGCTGGCTCAGGGATACGAGGCGTTCAGAACGGCGCATCCCGACTGGTGCGCGAAGATGCGTTTCGGCGACCCCGAGCCTGAGCAGCTTCACGCGACGATTCGTGATGCGTTCGTCTACTGGCTCGCCGGTTACGACACCCCGTTCGTGTATGGCGCGTACATCGACTGGAAAGAAGCGACCGACGACATCGTGGGGCAACTGAAGCGAGTCGCCGACAGCCTCGGTCTCTCGCTTGACCTCGCCGAGATTCCGTTCCCGGGCGATGAGCATACCGAGGCGGCGCTTCAGCAGATCGCCGGGTATGTGCGCGAACGCGGCTACGCGCTCACCGTCATCGACACGGAGAGCGACAGCTATCACCTGTATCTGGTTCCGCAGGCGGAGTACGACCGGATGGTTGCCCTGGGCGCATCGGTCGGGTTCCGCGTCTACTCCCCGGCGTGATCGGCGACCTGTTCTGGTGCCCCTGACTGGACTCGAACCAGCGACGCACGGTTTAGGAAACCGACGCTCTATCCACTGAGCTACAGGGGCGCGACTCCCCAGCCTAGTTGACCCCCGAGCAGTCCACCGCCGGGGGGTGGCCGCGCAAAATGTCACGCGTTGGAAACAACCGCGTAGCGCCTGGGAAATTCATGTGCGCCAGATTAGGGCGTGTCGCAGCGCACTCGCGCAGTTCGCGACCTCTCGGAAAGGTGGACTCGGATGGACCAGGGAAATACAGCGTTCATTCTCATCGCGGCGGCACTTGTGCTCCTGATGACTCCCGGCCTCGCGTTCTTCTACGGCGGGCTCGTGAAGGCCAAGAGCGTCATCAGCATGATGATGCTGAGCTTCGGTGCGCTGGGACTCATCGGTGTGCTGTGGGTGCTCTATGGCTACGCCATCGCGTTCCCCGGCGCAGAGGGCACACTCGCGCCCTGGGCGATCGACTGGTCGGCGGTGGGACTGGAAAGCCTGATCGAGGTGCCGGAGGGAGCGGCCTACCCGCCGCTGGCATTCGTGGCGTTCCAGGCCACCTTCGCCATCATCACGGTGGCACTCGTCTCGGGTGCGATCGCCGACCGCGCCAAGTTCGGGTCGTGGATGATCTTCGCCGCCATCTGGGCGACGGTCGTGTACTTCCCGGTGGCCAGCTGGGTGTTCAACTTCGGTCTGGCCGATGACGGCAGCTTCGCCTACGGCGGCTGGATCACGCACGGCCTGCAGGAGGCCTTCGGTGTCGGCGCGATCGACTTCGCCGGTGGTACGGCGGTGCACATCAACGCCGGTGCCGCTGCTCTCGCTCTCGCTCTCGTCCTCGGCAAGCGTCAGGGATTCCAGAAGGGTGCGCACGTGCCCCACAACCCGCCGTTCGTGCTGCTGGGTGCGGGACTGCTGTGGTTCGGCTGGTTCGGCTTCAACGCGGGTTCGGAACTCGCCGCCGACGGCACCGCTGCTCTCGCCTTCGTCAACACGCTCGCGGCACCTGCCGCCGCCCTGCTCGCCTGGCTCGTGGTCGAGAAGATCAAGGACAAGAAGCCGACCTCGGTGGGCGCGGCATCGGGTGCGGTGGCCGGCCTCGTCGCCATCACGCCGGCCTGCGGGTCGCTGCAGCCCATCTGGGCCATCCTGCTCGGTCTCATCGCCGGTGCCGTGTGCGCCCTCGCGATCGAGCTGAAGTTCAAGTTCGGCTTCGATGACTCGCTGGATGTGGTGGGCATCCACCTCATCGGTGGACTCATCGGAACCCTGTACCTGGGCTTCTTCGCCAACGGCACCGGCCTCTTCCTGGGCGGCGACGGCACGCAGCTGCTCGTTCAGGCAATCGCTGCGTTCTCGGTGCTGATCTACTCCTTCGCACTCGCGTACGGCATCGGGTTCGTCATCGATCGGACGCTCGGCTTCCGCATCAAGGACGAGGACGAGATCGCCGGTATCGACAAGGTCATCCACGGTGAGGCGGGGTACGTGCTCGCTGATCGCTGATCCGCTGATCGCTGAGCAAGGCCAGACGGGGCGGGGGCCGCACACAACGCGGCTCCCGCCCCGGCATTTCACCGGGACCCCAGAGGCAGGAACATGTTCACTCCGATCAACCAGGCGGTCGCCGTACGACCGCTCGACGCCGGCGACGGGCGAATCCGGCACCTCACGGCGCTCTCCGCGGATGAGCGATGGTCGGATGCCGGTCTGCACGTCTTGGAGCTGCGCTCGCGAAACGGAACGTTCGTGCTTCCCGAGCGTCACGCCAGCTATCAGGTGGTCGGGCTCTCGGGGGCTCAGATCGCGATCGGTGAACGCGGCGCGTACCGACCCCTGCGGTCGGGGGAGGTCCTGCGATCCGCGGGGGAGACGGTGGAGCTGCGCCGCTGGGCGTCTCGGGGAATCAGCCGACTGCTGTGTCTGAGTCTTGACCAGCGCGAGGCGATTGCCACCCTGTCGACGGTTACCGTCAGCGAGCCGACCGGTCTGACCGGCGACGTCACCTCCATCACGGTCATCGCGGGAGCCGCTTCGCTGGAGGCCCAGGATCTGGAGCCCACGACGACAGTGCTCGTCGGCAGCGGGGGCGATGGTGTCGTCACCGGGCATGGTCGGGTAGCGCTCACGCGTTTCCTGACACGGGTGGCTTCATGACTCAGCGATGGGTCGACGTCTGTGTCGATGGACTGCGTGTAGCGAGGTAGCGCCCCTCGGATGGACAGCATTCGGGCCGTTCTGCAATCTCTGCAGAACGGCCCGAATGCGGTGAAGGTCAGTGCGCGGCGTCGTACGCCTCGAGGACGCTCGCCGGCACGCGACCACGGTCAGAGACCGGGTGGCCATTGTCGTTGGCCCAGGCGCGCACGGCGGCGAGGTCAGTACGACCGGAGCCACGCTTGGGGGCGGGAGAGGAAATAGCGGCAGCGCGTGCGAGACGACGGCCGGCGGAGATGAACGGTGCTACAGCGCCGCGAAGCGCTGCAGCATTCTCATCCGTGAGGTCGATCTCGTAGGCGACGCCATCGAGCGAGAAATGAACAGTCTCGCCGTCGCCGACTTCGAGGACAGTGCCGTCGAGGTCGTCAATGATCTGGTGAACGATCTTCTTTGCCATGTGCATAACAATAGAAGATGAATCATCAATTTCCCAGGAGGACTTTCACAGAAAGTTCCTGTGTCGTGATGTGGGGATCGGGTTTTGGATGGCGTGACAGCGGGTGATCAGGGAATGATGCCGGCCCGCCGGGCTTCGGTTACCGCGGCGAGACGCGTGGAAACTCCCAATTTCGACATCGCAGTGGCCAGATAGGCCTTCACCGTTCCGGGCATCAGGCCGAGTTGCCGAGCGATATCGGCATTGGTTCCTCCGAGCGCGGCGCAGGCGAGGACGTCCACCTCGCGCGGCGCCAGCCGCGGCGTTTCAGGCGACGGGAGAGGCAGGTGATCGCCGGCGAGCGATGCCAATCGTTCGGAAAGCGTGCGCAATTGTTGTGCATCTGCTTCGGCCGCTCGATTGATGAGTGGGCGAAGGGCCGCATAGATCGATCGCAATTCCTCCCGATGCGCCATGGGAAGTGGATCGCTGACAACCGGAAGCGGACTCGACGTTCCCAGCATGCGAACCCGACGTTCCACTTCATCACGCACACGCAATTCAGCCGCGAGTGCCTCGGCCACCTGGAATGCCGGTGCGGCATTCACCTCGCCGACCGGTTGGCCGCTCCAGGATCCGCCGTACAGAACGCCGCGCGCGATTCCGCCCACAATGATGGGAACCGCAAGAAGGGTGGAAATCCCCTCGCCAAGAATCGCTCGATCGTAATCGTGGGTGATGGATCGACTGGCACCGTAGTCACTCGTCATGCGCGGGCGAAGTTCGACCACCGCTCGGCCGCCGAGTCCGCGCTCCGGATGCACGCGCAGGCCATCCAGACTGCGGGTGCGCGCGCCGTGAACGGCGGTGATGGACACCTCGCCGTCTCGGAACAGACCGCCGAAGGCCACCGGGAAACCCGTGCGACGGGACAGTTCGCGCACCGCGTGCGCTACCAGTTCCGCCTCGCTGGGCGGTGCCGTGCGTGCGTTCACCGTGCCTCCATGGTGCCTCTGTGCTCCGGGCAATCGGTACCACAACGCCGAGAGGATCGAGCATTCGAGGATATCGCCGGATCAGCCCCGCGCGGCTCGATCGAAGGCCTCGTCCGCCGCCTCATCGTCGACCCGGGTCGTGCGGCGCGGCACCGCTCTCGGGGCGATCGCGCCCTCCAGCTCCAACAGGGCGCGTTTGGTCTCCGGATGCGCGCCGTACTCACCGACGGATCCGTCGGAGCGGACCACGCGGTGAACGGGGACGATGAGAGAGAAAGGTGTCAGTCGGCAGGCGGTGCCCACTGCTCGTGCTGCCCGCGGGCGTCCGGCGACCAGCGCGATCTCGCCGTACGACGCCGTGGCCCCATACGGGATCTCGGTGACCGCCTGCAGTGCGTCCAGCGTGAACCCGCTGACCAGACTCCAGTCCAGCTCCACGTCGAATTCTCGACGCTTGCCGTCGGAGTACTCCTCGATCTGCTCACACAGCTCGGCGAGGGACCCCGGACTGCTCACGGGTACGGTGCCGAGCTGCGCCGAGACCCGCTCGATTTCCCACTGCGGGTCCCCGTCGATCAGGTGGAACCAGACGAGTCCACGCTCGCCGGCGACTCCCACAGCCGCGCCAAAGGGGGTTGATATGACGTCCCAGGTGTATTTCATGACCACATCATCTTCGTCGCTCGAGCGTGGATCCGTCTCTGTCGGGTCGATGGGAACAACTCGGCGTGATTTCGGGCCGGGGGAGGAGAAGGGGAGGATCGGGTGCGCGCGGCGCGGAATACGGCGAATCCGCGGGCTCTCGACCTAGTCTGGTCGTGTGCGGCACGACAACACCGAAGACGACGAGCGTGCGGGCGCGACGGCGAAACCGATCGTCCCGGGCGACATCGACTCGCTCGCGCCCGGTGTGCACGTGACCCACGCCGCGCAGACGACGCGAGACGCCATCGTCCGTCAGGCGGCAGATCTCGGCGGACCCTCCCCGTTGCTGCGCTATCACGACATCCCGGAAGCCGGAATCGAGATCACGAAAGCCCATCCGGGCAGCCTCCCGCAGTTCATCACGGGCCGCTCCACCCTGCTGTCCGGGCTGTTTCGTGACGAGGTCGCCTTGCGCACGGCGCGCATGGCGGCGGAACGCATCACGACGAAGAATCTCGAGCTGCGCGCAGTGCGCGGCCTCGACCCGGTGCACCTCGCGGTGGGCCTCGCGTCGTGGCGCATCGGCGGGGTCGCGTACACCGCCCCGGTGCTGCTGCGTCCCCTCGCCATTCGGCGTCACCAGCACGACTTCGAGCTGAAACTGCACGGCAACTTCCAGATCAACCCCGAACTGGTTCGAGCCGCGCAGGAGCACTTCGGCATCACGATCGACGGACCGCGGCTTGCGGCGCTCGCCTATGACGGCGGTGTGTTCAAACCGCAACCGGTGATCGATCATCTCCGCCGAGCCACTGCCAGCATCGACACGTTCTCCGTCCACCCCCGTCTCGTGGTGTCGGTGTTCGCCGATGTCGCCAACGCGATGTCACGGGATGGGTCTCTGGATCACCCCGTGCTGAACGCGCTCGGGGGTCACCAGGACGATCGTGCTCGCCTGCGGGCGGCGCGCGGCGACGTGGTGCCGACCAACCCCGACACCCGCGCGCCTGCCGCCGACACTCTGCTGCTGGACGCGGATTCCGAGCAGGAGCGCGTGCTCGCACGCATCATGGCCGGTCAGTCGCTGGCCATCACCACCCTCCCGGGCACGGGCGGTACGCAGACGATCATCAATGCCGTGGGATCGCTCGTGGACAACGGCAAGCGGGTGCTCGTGGTGAGCGCCCGCCGATCCACGCTCGACGGCATCCGTCATCGTCTGGCGGGGGTCGGGCTCGACGCTCTGGCGATCGCCCCCGCTGCGGTCCGCAAGGATCTGATCCGCGCCATCGGTCGCAACGAGAAGGCCGAACAGCCGCAGGTGGCTGACGTGGACGAAGCGCTCGTGCGTCTGCGCGCGATCCTCACCGATTACCGCGCCGCACTGTCCGCCGCGCACCCCGTCTTCGGGGTCTCCGCGCTCGACGCCACGCGCGCGCTGTCGGCGCTGGCGCAGAAGCCCACCGCCCCGAACACGGCCGCGCGTCTGGATACGCGTGCCCTGCAGGCACTCGCCAGCGGGCGTCGGGAAGCGGCCGAGAAGCTCACCCTTGCCGCGCGCCTGGGCGAGTTCCGTTTCGGGCCCGACGATTCGCCGTGGTACGGCGTGAGCTTCAGCACCACGGCGTCCGCCACCGACGCGCACGCGCTGGCCGCGCGCCTCCACAAGAGCGACGTGTCGAGTCTGCTGGAGCGCGGATACGAGTTGATCGCGCAGACACGTATGCGGCCGTTCCTCACGGTGGACGAGCTGGGGGAGTACCTCCGTCTCCTGCAGGGCATCGGTGAATCTCTCGACAAGTTCCTTCCCACCGCGTTCGAGCGCCCGCTGGGCGAGATGATCGACGCGCACGGCCCGCGCCGCGGCACGGCCGAGATGAGCAACGCCAACCGCCGCCGGTTGAAGAACCTCTCGCGTGATCTGGTGCGCCCCGGTGTGCACGTTGCCGACATGCATGCCGGGCTGCAGCGCATCCAGCAGCAGCGCACCCAGTGGCAGCGCTACGTGGAGCAGGGCGCGGTTCCCGAGGTCCCGGTCGGACTGCACGACGTCACGGTTGCGTGGCAGCGCGTGCATGCTGATCTCGCCTCGCTCGACACGGTGCTGGGGCGCGCCGGAACCGCGCGGCTGTCGGCGATGCCGGTCGCCCAGCTGGTGCGGACGCTGGCCGGCCTTGCCGCCGAGTCCAAGTACTTCGACAACCTCGTCGAGCGCGCGAGCCTGCGCACAGAGCTTGCCCGCCTCGGCCTGGAGCCACTGCTCGAGGAGCTGTCGGTTCGCCACGTCGATGAAGAGCGGGTGAGCGACGAGCTCGAGTTCACCTGGTGGCAATCGGTGCTGGAGCACCTGCTGCAGAACGATCGCCGACTGCTCGGCGCCAACACGTCGATCGTCGACCGGCTGGAGCGCGATTTCCGCCTCGTCGACGAAGCGCACAACGCCGCCTCGGGTCCCTTGCTGGCCGCGCGGCTGGCCACCGACTGGCGCATCGGCATCGTGGATCATCCGGACGAGGCGATCGGCCTCAAGCACACCCTCACTCGCGGAACCCCGAGCCCCGGCGAGCTGATGCGCGTGGCACCCCACCTCGCCGACATCGTGGCGCCGGTGTGGATCGCCTCGCCCTATGAGGTCCCCGCGCTCGGCGACGACGTCCGCTTCGACGTGGCGATCATCGCCGACGCCGGCGCCATCAGCCTCGCCGAAGCCGCGCCCACGATCCGTCGCGCGCACCAGATCGTCGCGCTCGGCGACCCGGCTACCCAGGCTCCGACACCGTTCCGCATCGCCGCGTCCGATGATGGCGAGTGGGAGAGCGAAGACCCGTTCGACGCGACCAGCGTGTTCGAGCGATTGGCCGAGATCGTGCCGGTGGAGACGCTGACGCGCAGCTATCGCGCCGGCGGTGAGGACCTCGCTGAGCTCGTGAACGACGCGTTCTACGGCGGCGAGATCGTCTCGCTG
Organism: Microbacterium sp. ZW T5_56; assembly: GCF_044987425.1. Classification (NCBI taxonomy): domain Bacteria; kingdom Bacillati; phylum Actinomycetota; class Actinomycetes; order Micrococcales; family Microbacteriaceae; genus Microbacterium; species Microbacterium sp. ZW T5_56. The sequence continues at coordinate 30,852 of NZ_JBJDRI010000031.1, forward strand.
CCGTGGGCGGGGTCGTATCTCGGCCGTGGCAGCCTGAGCGTGGACTACGTCGAGGGCGGCTATGGCGCCCCCGATCCCGATTCCGGAGCGGTGGAGAGCACGGACGCCGAGGTGTCCCGCGTCGTCGCCCTTGTGGTGCAGCACGCAGTGAAGCGCCCCCGCGAGTCGCTGATGGTCATCACGGCGAGCCGCCGTCACGCGGAGCGGGTGCGCCGTTCCGTCGCCGCGGCGTTCGCCGGCCGGTCCGACGTGGCCGACTTCGTCTCGCGCGACGCGGGGGAGCCGTTCGCGGTGCTGACCCTCGAGGAATCGGTGGCCGAGAGCCGCGACCGCGTGATCTTCTCGCTCGGCTTCGGTCTCACCAAGCATGGCCGGGTGCTCAGCGACTTCGGCGATCTGTCGACCCCCGACGGGGAGCGACTGCTGACCGTGGGAATGACCCGGGCGCGGCGTTCCATGGTGATCGTCTCCTGCATCCAGCCGTCCGCCTTCGATGACGGACGACTGGAGCATGGCGCCGCCACCCTGATGGGCATCCTCGCCGGCGTCGATGAGCGTGCCGCCGAGGTGTATCCGGAAGAGGGCGTCGATGTGCTCACCCGCGGACTTGCGCGCGAGCTGCGCGATCTCGGTGCGGATGTCGAGCTGAACTATCGCGGGATCCTCCCGCTCGTGGCACGTCACGGCGGCAAGGCCGTCGTCGTGGAGAGCGACCCGGATGTGGCCAACCAGTCGCTCCGGGAGAGCGTTCGGCTGCGTCCGCAGGCGTTGCGCAAGCTCGGCTGGCACTACGTGCGCGTCCACGCCTTCGACCTGTACAGCGATCCCGCGGGCGTCGCGCAGCGCATCGCCGTGCTCCTCGGTGTGGAATCCGCGCCCGCTCGTGGCGATGAGACGCAGCCGATCGACCTGCAGTCCGTCGATGGCGAGTGACGCGACGAACCCGCGACAGCGTGTCGTCCGCGTGGGTTCTCGTCGTGCGAAGCTGACGGCGGCACCGGGGACGTTCGCGGAGCCCGGGGCGGCTCCGGATGAGGTCGCGGCTCCCGTTTCGCAGGGTGAGGGGCCGAACGACGCGCGCCTGCGCCAGGACGTCCCGCCGCACTACTGAAGACGAGAAAGGCGCCGACCCGGGGGATCGACGCCTTTCTGAGGTGGTGATTACGCGCGATCTTTCGCGAGCAGATCACGGATCTCGGAGAGCAGCTCCTGCTCGCTGGGAAGGGCCAGCTCCTCTTCGACGGAGGTGCCGGCCTTCGCGGCCTGGCGCTCCTTCCACTTGTTCATCGGCAGCACGAGGCAGAGGTAGACCACGAGGGCGACGGCGAGGAAGTTGATAATCGCGCCGATCACAGCCCCGATGCCGAAGACCGTTGTGCCGCCCTGGAGGTTCGCGACCGGCAACGTCAGGTCGTCGAGGTTCTTGACCGAGAAGAAGAAGGCGATCAGGGGGTTGATGATCCCCTCGACCAGCTTCGTGACGATCGTGCCGAACGCCGCGCCGATGACGACCGCCACGGCGAGATCGATGACATTTCCTTGCAGGATGAACTGCCGGAATCCCTTGATCATGTTCTTTCCCCTACCCACTCACCGTGCGAGACCACTACGCGGAGGTCGTAGTGGAAGACGAACCCGTCTCAGCCTTCGATGATGTCTCACTGCCTCCGCCGCCACCAGAGGACGCGCGGGAGTCGGTGCGATAGAAGCCGCCGCCGTTGAAGGTCACCCCGATCGATCCGTACTGCTTGCGCAGCGGCCCACCGCACTCGGGGCAGACGGTGAGAGCGTCGTCGCTGAAGGACTGGACGGCATCGAAGCGGTGGCCGCACTGCGTGCAGGCATAGACGTAGGTGGGCATGTGATGTTCTTTCGTGAATCGCGCCGCGAGCGGATCAGCGGGCGCTGGAGGTCAGAGGAATGATGCGGGTGGGGGTGACGATGCCGGTGACGGGTTGATCGTGAGCCTCGCGAGGCACGGCGTCGAGCACCTCGTTGTCGTACACGACCGCATAGACCGGCGGGCATTTCTGCATGGAGCCAAGAGTCTTGTCGAAGTAGCCGCGTCCCCACCCCAGGCGTGTGCCGTCGGTGCCGACCGCAGCCGCGGGCACGATCATCAGGTCTGCGTCATCGACCGCCATCGGGCCGAGCAGCTCGCCCTCCGGCTCGGACAGGCCGAACAGACCCTCGTACTCGCCGCCGTCGGGGGTGGCCACCGTCCAGTCGAGGAGGCCGTCCGCTCGCGTGACGGGCAGCAGCACACGGATGCCGCGATCCATCGCGTGGTTGATGAAGGTGCGAGTGCCCGGCTCGGCAGGAGAGGAGAGGTAGCAGGAGACTGTGCGGGCTCGCGTGCGTTCGGTCAGCTCGTCCAGACGAGCGGCGATCTCGGCCGTGGCCCGATCGCGCTGGGACTCCGACAGCGACTGCCGCCGCGTGCGGATGTCCGCGCGCAGGGCCTGCTTCTCATCCGCGATATGTCTCGCCATACCTCGATTCTACGGCGCACGGCGACCCATCCTTTAGAGTGGTTGAATGTCTCAGTCTCGTATGAAGGCGGTCATCCCTGCCGCCGGTCTTGGAACGCGCTTCCTTCCCGCCACCAAGGCGATGCCGAAGGAAATGCTTCCGGTCGTCGACAAGCCCGCCATCCAGTACGTGGTGGAGGAAGCGGTCAACGCCGGAATCGATGATGTGCTGGTGATCATCGGGCGCAACAAGAACGCGATCTCCGACCACTTCGACGCCGTCCCCGAGTTGGAGAGCAAGCTCGCGGAGAAGGGCGACGACAAGAAGCTGCAGCAGGTACTGGCCTCCAGTGACCTCGCCGACATCCACTTCGTGCGTCAGGGTGAGCCCAAGGGCCTCGGACACGCGGTGCTGCGCGCGAAGGCGCACGTGGGCGACTCCTCGTTCGCTGTCATGCTCGGCGATGACCTCATCGATGAGCGCGACCCGCTGCTGCCGCAGATGATCGAGCAGCACGCCAAGCGCGGCGCGGCTGTCGTCGCACTGATGGAGGTTCCGCGCGAGCACATCCACCTCTACGGTGTTGCCGCCGTGGAGCAGACCGAGGATGAGGGCGTCGTCCGCATCACCGGCATGGTGGAGAAGCCCTCTGCCGAAGACGCTCCGTCCAACCTCGCCGTCATCGGCCGCTACGTGCTCGGTCCGGACATCTTCGATGTCCTGGAGCACACCAAGCCGGGTAAGGGCGGGGAGATCCAGCTGACCGACGCCCTTCAGGAGCAGGCAGCGGACCCCAACGGAAACGGCGTTTTCGGTGTGGTCTTCCGTGGCCGTCGCTACGACACCGGCGCCAAGATCGACTACATCCAGGCCATCGTGCAGCTTGCCGTCGCACGCCCCGACCTCGGTCCGGAGCTGCGCGCCTGGCTGAAGGACTTCGCCGAGACGCTCTGAGTCCGGCACATCGCCCCGTGGAACCGCTGATCGCGAGCAGGCACGGATCCGTGTCGCTGCGGCTGGTGAAGCCGCGGGACGCGCGCATCCTGCAGCAGGAGCTTCTCTCGAATCGCTCGTGGCTGAGTCCGTGGGAGGCGACGCTTCCCGGCGGACCGGTTTCTTTTGACATGCGAAGCGGCGTGCGCCGGCTCCTTCAGCAGTACCGGGAAGGGGCCGGCGTCCCGTTCGTCATGGAATACGACGGAGAGATCGCGGGTCAGCTGAACATCTGGGGTGTCGCTCGCGGCTCGCTGGCGTCCGCGACGATCGGGTACTGGGTCTCAGAGCGGGTCGCGGGGCGCGGGATCACGACGATCGGCGTGGCGCTCGCGACCGATATCGCCTTCACTCAGCTGCGGCTGCACCGCATGGAGATCTGCATCCGGCCGGAGAATCATCCGTCCCGGCGCGTGGTGGAGAAGCTCGGCTTCCGCTATGAGGGCCTTCGTCGTCGATACATTCACATCGACGGCGACTGGCGCGATCACTACGCGTACGCGCTCACCACGGAGGATGTGCCTCGGGGCGTGCTGAATCGCTACCTGCTCGGCGCGGTTCCCCCGGGTGCCGCGACCGTGCCCCCGGCGGATCGGATCGGCCCGGCCTAGTCCGACACGCCCAACACATCACGGGGAGCCTTGTCCAGCTCCCATATCGTGGACGCATGGGCGGAACGGTACTCGGCGGCGGCGTGATCGTGGTGATCGCGCTTGTCCTCTGGCTGGTGTACCTCGTGCCCGTGTGGCAATCGCGCAGTCGCTTCAACGCAACGGAGCGCAACGCCGTACGTCTGAATCAGGCACTGCGCGTCCTGGCCGAGACGGCGGAGAATCCGGAAGAGCTGCAGCTTGAGCTGAACGCTCGCACCGCGCACGAGCAGGCTCGTCTCGCCCGCGCGCTGGAAGCGGATCGCGTTCGATCGGAGCGCGATCGCGTGCGCGCGTCGGCGGAAGCGGTTCGCGAGCAGCAGCGGGCCGAGGCTCTGGTGCAGAAGGAGCGCGACCGCGTCGCGGCCGAGCAGGCGCGGATCGAGAAGGAACGCCAGCGCGCCGAGCTCATCGCAGAGCGTGAGCGGCTTGTCGCCGAGCGGCGTGCGTCGGCGGAACGTCGTGCGCGGGCGCGGCGGATCACGCGACTCATCGCCACAGTGCTCACTGTCGCCGGCCTCGGGGCTCTCGCTACCGGAGTGTGGCAACTCGTCGTGGCGGCAGGTGCCGGCTTCGGCGGCCTGCTGATCGCCGTCGGTGTCGTCGCGGTCGTGGCGGGTCTCTCCGTGTTGCAGCGGATGAACCGCGTTGCACGACGCACGGTGGTGCGAACATCTGCCGAGGTTGTCGTCGAGGCGGCACCTGTTGCGGTCTCGCGCCCTGCCGTTGTCGTCCCGATCGACAAGCGGGTGCCCGAGTGGCAGCCGCGTGTGCTGCCCCGGCCGCTGAGCACGGTGACCGGTACCACCGCTGCAGCCGCGCAGGACGCGCGCGACGCCCGCGAGGCGCTGCGGCGTGCCGCGATGGAAGAGGCAGCACGGGAGCGGGCGGCCGAAGCCGCACCGGTGCCGATTCGTCCGGTCCGCGCCCCGCAGCGTCCGGCTGCGGCTTCGCCATACGCGACGATGGGCGTCGTCAGCGACGAGGAGATCGAGGCGCACGTGCGCACCCTCCTCGCCCGCCGCGCCGCCGGCTGACGTCGCACGTCTGGCGCCGAACGGGCTCGCTGACGCGCGTCCTGAGCGTTGGCCCCCTCGGTTGCTGGGTGAGCGCCAGCGGGACGAAGTAGCCGCCGGAACCGGTTCGTCTCGCTGTGCCCGTATCAGGTGTGGAGGAGGCGACCGCCGCCGATCACGATCTCGCGCGCGGGCGTGCGCACGAGTGCATCCATCGGGTTCTCCGCCTCGAGCAGGACGATGTCGGCGCGGGAGCCGACGACCAGATCGTGCACCTCGCGTCCGACGAAGCGCGCGGCGCGGGAGCTGGCGATCTCGACGACCCGGAGCAGATCCTCATCGCGAACCACACCGCCCGCACGGGCGTACTGCCACGCGATGCCGAGCAGATCGCCCGTGCCGTAGGGGCTCCAGAGGTCGCGGATCCCGTCCGTTCCGAAGGCGAAGTCGACGCGAGCATCGGCGAGCTCGTGCAGCGGCAGCTGGGGGAGGCGCAGCGGTGCGACCGTGGTCCAGGTCACGTCGAGTTCGCCGAACGTCTGGAGCAGGTCGCGTCGTCGGCTCTCCGGAATCTGCACGATGGCGAAGCCATGCGCGATGTTGACCCGGCCCTGGAGGCCGTACCGCTCGGTGCGCTCCGCGATCAGCTCCAGTTCGAAGGCGCCCAGCTCGCCGCCGTCGTGCAGGTGGATGTCGATGCCGCAGCCGTGCTCGGCGGCGATGTCGAACAGCGCGTCCAACTGGCCAACGGGATCCCGATCGATCGCGGCGGGATCCAGACCCCCGATGAACTCGACACCGGATGCAGCGGCCTGCGCGAGCAGGTCGACGACGCCCGGCCGGCGCAGCACCCCGTCCTGCGGGAAGGCGACGATCTGCAGCCCCAGCGCCCCGTCGAACTGCGCGAACGCGTCCCGGACGATGCTGATGCCGTCCAAGCCGAGGCCGAGATCCACATCCACGTGTGTGCGGAACGCGGTGGTGCCGGTCCGCACCGACTGATCGAGCACCGCACGAGTGATGTCTGGGCCGGGGATGCCCAGCTCGCCGCGGCGCTCTCGCTCGTGACGAATGCGGCCCTCGGTGCTCTGCTCGCCGCCGTAGGACTACCACGGGTGTCCCCACCACGACTTGTCGACGTGGGCGTGCGCGTTGATGAGCCCGGGGATGGCCAGCAGACCGCGTCCGTCGACCGTGCCCGCAGCGTTGTCGCGAGCGGCCGTCGGGGCGATCTCAGTGATGATGCCGTTCTCGTCGATCCGGATGTCGGATGACTCCCGACCCCAGGGGCGGACGTTGCGGAGGAGGCGGACGGACGGGAACAGCGGGGTGGTCATGGAACGATTCTCGCGGGTCGGGACGACCCTCGCGAGCGTGCTAGGCTGAATCTGTTCACGGGCCTATGGCGCAGTTGGTAGCGCGCCTCGTTCGCATCGAGGAGGTCAGGGGTTCGAATCCCCTTAGGTCCACCAGAGCATCACATACCCCCACTTGCTGTTGCGAGTGGGGGTATGTGCATTCCGCCCAGCATCGAGGCTGTACGGCTTATAGGCCAAAAAGAGTGGATGGCTTCGCGCGTGTCATCCGCGTCCTGCCCATCCGGTACGTAGCCCGAGTCGGTGGCGTCTCGGCCGGTGTCGCGACGTGCTGGCCCTCCTGGTGCTTCGAGTTCGATGACCGGCGGCGGCGCAGGGTGTGCGTGAGCGAGGGCGAGTGCTCGCTCGAGGGGGGTCCGTGGAGCGTGATGATCGATTCGACCGCGCGGCAGCGCCGGTGCCTGGCCATTCTCGGCGGCGGCTCCGCTCAGCGGTGCTAGCGACGATCGCTGGAGCCCGGCCGCGTTCGAACATTCCGTTCGGACCCGGAACGAACACGAACCGGGCTCAGAAGCCTCGAAATGAGCGGAGCGGGCGGACATCACAGCATCGAACGAGCGCGTTCTACGGGAAGATGATAGGCAATTGTCCGATGCCGCGTCGCGCACCTTGACGTCTGGACGGCCCTCTCCGAACCGAGCCCGAATCCAACTGGAGCTGCAATCATGAGCGATGACGCGCCAAGTACGAAGCCCGACAGCGTGGAGCGGTTCGCCACCGACCTGCGTGAACTCCGCATGCAAGCCGGAAACCCCACACTTGGCGCCCTCCACACACGCACGCAGATCTCCAAGAGCGTGTTATCCGAAGCGCTCTCGGGGCGCAAGCTTCCGACAGAGCGAACAGTGGCGAGTCTTGCGGAGGCGCTCGGCGCTGATCGACGGATGTGGACAGCACGACGCAGAGCTCTGGATCCTCGGATAGCCGCTGGAGGGAACTCAGCTGAACTCCCGAACTCCGGCGGGTGGATGGCTCGGCGATTTCCACTCGTGTCGATGGTGATCGCCTGCGCCGTGACGACGGTGGTCGCGGCGGGTGCGACGAGCCTTATATGGAGCATGCTACGTGGCCCAGGAGCGGGAGACGCCGGGCAGCGGCCGACGACCTCCGCGCCCAGTAGCGAGTTTCTGGAGTATGCAGACGGAGTCGACCCGATGCAAACGGTCTGTCGCGAGGACGCAGTGATCGCTGCGAGCGAGGAACGCCTCGGAGGAGACGTCCTGGTCCAGATGATGTACTCCAATCAGTGCATGGCGGTCTGGGGGCGCGTCACGCGTTACGACGGTGAAGCCGCAGGAAACTCGCTCTCGATGCTTATCTATCCGGCGATCGATCTGGAGAGCGAGCGGAACCAGGAGCGTTCAGCTTTCGATGTGCAGTCGATCTACACCACGCTCATGATCGAACCAGACGTCGAGGCGCGCGTCTGCGGCATCGCAGCCGTCACCCGGGGCGAAGAATCGATCGAGCTCGGGCCGCCGCTGTGTATTTGACGCGTGAGCGGGCATGGGTTTGCGTCGGTGGCGATATGCCTGGGGCTTATGGCGTGGAATCCACTGAGGCGCTTCAAACCTAGCCGAACGTCGCTATTCATGAACTGCACGCCGAGGCCCGGCTGGTGACATCATCGCGGCGCGAGCTCGGCCATCGCCGTGGAACAGGGGTTGGGCTCATTGTTCGGAGATTCCGTTCGGGTGCCGAATCCGTCTCGAACACGGGCCACTTCTCGCTAGCTTCGGACGTGCCACAGCAGTGTCGGGCGCATGTCCGCCGGCCCTCATTCAGGCTCCCATCCTCACCTCAGCTAGATCGGAACCTTCCGTGAAGAATCCTCTACGTGCCACGTTCGGCACCCTTGTCGGGGCTGCGATGCTCATCTCTGCCGGGGTCGCCGGTGCCTCGGCTGCCGAGCCGGGGACACCGCCGTGGCTCCCATTCGATCCCTTCGAGTTCAGTGACAGCTATCTGGAACTGCCGACCAGCACCGTGTGCGATGTCGACGGCATCGGCATAGCAGAGTTCACAATCGCGCTGTCAGACGAATGGGGAAATGGAACGACCTTCACTGTTACATACGGTGGCCTGGACGCGCAGATGCTTCCGGGAACGTCCAACATCGATCCCGCGGATGTGATCGGGACGACGGAGGTCGAAGTTCTCCCTGGCACCTGGGAGACGGTTGAGCTGCCGGTGGATGAGCGCGGACTCAGGGTCTGGGTGGACGCCGACGGACGCTCCTGGAGTGGGGTCGACTACACGCAGTGTCGGGACCTGCCGTCCGAGCCGATGCGAGCTGGTAACTCGATCTCGGTAGTGGATCACGCCGGAATCACGTACGTGGCGGCACCGCGCGAGGTGAATGGCGACCCGGTGGAGTGCTTCGTCGACGGAGGGGCGTTCGTCGGATGCTGGGTGGTCGGAAGCGACGGAGAGCTGGTCGACTTCAAGATCGACCCCACTGCGTCGGTCGAGATCCCGCAGGGCGGACTGAGAGTCTGGGCGCTCGCTGACACGCGGAGTGTGCTCGATTTCGGCTTCAAGCAAGGCGTCACGACCTCCTGGGCGTACGACTACATGCTGACCGAAGTCACGCCGGCGGTGCCCACCCAGAACGGCAACGTCCTCACGATCCCCGACGTCGACGGCGTCGAGTACCGCAACGGCAACGCGGGCGGCAACCCGCTTGAGCCGGGCGAGCACACGATTAAGGAGGACACCACCGTCGTGGCGGTGACTGCGGACGGGTACGTATTCCCCGACGGGGCGGATACTGAGTGGACGTTCTCGTACACGCCGGACGAGGTGGATCCGCAACCCGTTCCAGTGACCCCGGCCGCGCCGACTCAGGACCGCAATGTGATCACCATCCCGGACACCCCGGGCGTCGCTTACCAGGGTGGGGACGGCAACCCTCTCGAGCCTGGAGTGATCGAGATCACCGAGGACACGACCATCACTGCGGTTCCAGAAGAAGGCTACGACTTCCCTGAGGGCGCTACGCAACGATGGACGTTCGAGTACGTCGCGCCTGACGGAGGAGACGGTGACGGCGACAACGGCGGAGACGGCACCAGCAGCGATGGCTCGGGCAATGGAGGTCCTGGCAGAGGAGACGATGGGTCAACTGGCACACCGAGCAGCGACGGCGAAGAGCTGGCTGCAACCGGCGCCGAACTTCCGCTCGCGGCGCTGATCGGTGGCGCGCTGCTGCTGATGATGTGTGGAGGGGCCGCGATCGGCGTGAGCCGGTTGCGCCAGCTGAGCTGAGCTGAGTCGCGAGAGCTACGGGCCCGATGCGTGCGTCACGACGACCACGCACGCTGACCGAGCGAACAGTCGGACCTCGTGCGTGCTCGCCGGTCGGACCCCGGTGGTGGCTCGCTGTTTGCGCCAACGCGAACGACGAGCCACTCCGGGTCCTCTCCAAGCGGAGTCGGCGCCAACGCACGGAGCGCCAGCGAGGAACATCAGCGAATCGTCCACTCACCATCCTGGCTCCACGATGACGACGGCGACATGCTGCGGATGCAGAATGTCGCAGCAAGAGAACGGAAGCCAAAGTGTCATCCGCATTCGACCCCATCAGAGATGCTCTCTCACGTTCAGATCATCTCGACGTGGTTGACCTCTGCCGTCGGCTGCTCACCAGCGACGCTCTCACGGCGCGGCAGCAAGCATCGGCGCTCAACTTTCAGGCGCGCTCCTTGTTCGAGCTCGGGCGGTTCGATGAGGCCGCGCAGATCCGCGCGCGCGAGATCGAGAAGCTCGAGACTGCGGCAGCAGATGCGGTATACATCGCGACCGTGCGGGTTGGGCTCGCCTGGGCACTGTTCCGAGACGCTCGCTTCGCGGAGTCGCTCCGCGTCGCAGGTCAAGCGTATCTGGAGCGGGACACACACCTGGGCCCGAGTGCACTGGGCACGCTCAGCGCACTCCACCTGTGCATCTACAACCTCGACCGCCTCCGACGCTACGCCGAGATGTTGCCGCTGGCGCAGGAGCTTTACGGCCGACGGCTGGAAGCGTCGGGCACAGACACGGACGAGACGAAGGACGCCCGCGATTGGCTCCGGAGAGCGGAGGATCAGTTGCAACCGCGACGAGGAGTGGCGCGGACAGCGCAGGCCGTTACCGTGACTCCATCATCGTCCGGTGCAGCTGCATCGAAGCCGCGCAAACCCTCGGCCGTGTCTGGTCTCGTCGTCGAGATCGTGGAGGGTGTCAGCAGAGGCGTGGCCCGCGGTGTCATTGAAGGGATGCTGTCTTAACTGAGGCCACGAATCAAGACGTTGAACCAGCGACGGCTGAGATCCCGGACAGCGATTCACGACTACGGAGCTCTGCCGTTCCGACGGGGTGAGCCGCGGTTACTTGCCTCTCAGCGTCAGCGACATGCTCCTGCCTGCCCATGAGCAGTGTGCGGGATGGTGCCAACATCGCACCTACGTCATGCCGGTGGCCACTGCGGATGCTCGGCGAGCGTTACGCGGGCGGCGAGGTCGAAGAGCACAGGCGAGCGCGGCACGACCGCGTCGAGTCGGAGGCCCCGCGCGAGCTCCAGCGCGAGCAGCGCGTGGCCGGCGGCGTTCGGATGGAAGGCGTCGTCGAGCAGCCCCCAAGGCATTCCCTCATTGCCCGGGCCCGTGCCCGCCGAGAACTCCGTGAATCGCGCGTGCTGGTCGACGAGCACCACGTCTTCCCGAGCCGCGACGTCGCGGATGCGCTGCGCGAACTCGCCGATCCGCTCCCGATCCGGCGCGCGCAGAAGGTCGATGGTCGGCGGCGTCTGCAGCACCGGGACAGCATCGATCGCTCGCACGCTCCGCACGAACGCGGCGATAGACGCCTCGAAGGTCGAGGGATCGATCACGGTGTCCAACCACTCCGTCGTGCAGTCGTTGGTGCCGATCATCAGCGTGACGACATCGGGCCGCCAGTTCGCTACGCGACGGTCGAAATCGCCGAGCACCAGATCGGCGCGCCACCCGGTGATCGCGGTGTTGATGACGATGTCCTGTACACGACCGAGGTCGCCCCGAATCAGCTCGTGCAGGTGATCGACATAGTTCCGCGCACCTCGGGTATGGATGAGGCCGTGCGTGATCGAATCGCCGGTGAACACCCAGGTGAGCGGCTGAGGGGAGCCGATCAGGCGGGCAACGTCGCGCGTCATCCCGTCACCCGGAGCTGTACGTCGATGAACCGAGGGCGGTAGATCGACGCGTCGTCGAAGACATCGCCCACATTGTCGAAGGTGTTGACGTTGTATGACACGAGGATGCGGTTGCCGGTGCGGAGGTTCGGATGCTCGTGCGCGTTGTACGTAAAGACATCGGCGTCCCCGTAGCTGCCGAGCAGCCCCGTCTCCGGGGTCCGATACAGCTCGACCGGATCCGTGAACGGGCCGATCGGCGAGCACGATGTGCGCGCGACGATGCGCGTGCTGAACAGCTCGGACGTGTCCTGCGTCACGAGCAGGTACCCGTCACGATACGACGCGACGCTGAACTCGTTGGCGACATACGGCACCACGGGGACGGCGTCCGCCTCCTGCGCCGACCAGCCGGTTCCGTCCCAGTACGTCCACTCGCCGCCGATGCCGTCGCCGTGCGCCCGGGCCACGTACGCGGAGCGCACGCCGCCGAGATCGGCGATTCCGTAGATGTAGGTGGTATCGCCCTCTTCGAGCGTCCACGAGCCCCAGTTGATGCCGGTGGTCGACGGCCGGTCGATGATCGACTCGAGTTGGAGAGTGTCGCCGTTGAGAGTGGCGAGTCGGTTCGCGGTCCAGGCGAAATCCCACTGGCCGGTTCCGGTGCGGGCGAACTGCAGCAACGGCACCTGCACGGTGTCACCGGGGCCGGGAGTCGGGTCGCCGATCCAGTACCAGCGCCCATCAGCTTCGGGCGGGATGATGCCGGCCGGTTCGTCGGCCGTTCCTCCGGTGATCGTCGTGAACCCGCCGTGACGGTTCTGCACCACCACCGAGTTGTTGATGAAGGGGGAGTCCTGCGGGCGGGAGCCGTCGGCGTTCACGGTTCCGAGGAACGAGTCCGAGAAGAACCACCCGGTCGCGCCCTTGCCGAGAGGCAGAGAGAAAGTGCTGTCGCCGCCTGTCCACGCGCCGCCGGTGTCTCCGTAGGTCGTGAACTGCGAGGTCAGCGTCTGGTTGACGGATGCGGTGGCCGACAGCGTCCGGTCGACGAGGTGACACGTCCTTGGGCTGCCCGCTCCGGACGGGGGCGCGGCGGCGGCGGGGATTACCACCGCAGTTCCCGCGCAGAGTGCGGCGGCGGCGACTGTGGCCGCGATCGTGCGGATTCTCATGCGATCACTCCTTCGTGGTCCTTGTCCGTTGTCTTGTCGCGAATCTCACCGCGTCTGGGACGCCCGCTCGACCCGGCCACCGGCATGCACGTCGTAAACGCGGTCGTGAACGCGAAGCCCGCGAAGCACCGCGTGCGGATCGAGAGCGCTGACGCATCCCGCAGCACGCACCTCGCCGTTGACGGTCACCGAGACGCCGAACAGCCCCTCCAACACCAGCTCGATCCACGCGCCAGACGACGAGCAGGCCCAGTCGATGATGTACGGCAGCTGCGGTGGGGCCTTGCGGGCACCGCCATTGACGCTCGGGACGGCTTCGTCCACGAAATGCGCCTGTCCCATCGGCCCCTGGTTGGCCGTACGTGACAGGCCCTCGATCCAGTCGGTCAGGACTTCCGGAGCACCCAGCGCGGCCAGCGCACGACCCGCATCCGCGGGCCACGCCGCGTATGCGCCGTTCCACTGGTGGTCGGGGCGCACGCTGTAGCTCGCGTCCGGATCCCAGGGCGACAGCGCCCGCATCCAGTTGTCCGTCTGCAGTTCTCGACGGAAGAAATCCACCATCTCGGCACGCACGTCGGGAGCGAGGTCGGCGGCGATCGTGGTGCCGACAATGCTGAAGTCGTAGCAGTGGCGTACCGGCAGCAGTGTGCCGTCGGGCTGTCCGGCGGCGAAGACGCCTGTGCCGGGGACGTAGCGGCCCGTGACCTCCGGCACGAGTGCGTCGGCCTGGGCACGCAGCTCCGCGCTCGCGGTGGTGTCGCCATGCAGGTCGAGCAAGTCTGCGGCCGCGCGCATGCTCCACACGTTCGCCGCGTTGAGGCTCGCGACCTCATGAGTGTAGGAGCTGACGCACTCGAGCAGATTGTCGATCTCGCCGTAATCAGCCAGCGCCGAACCCCCTCGCAGCGTGGTCCACGCTGTCGCCCACTGCCGCACCGACTGCGCGATGCTGTCGTCGCCCACCAGCTCGGTGAGGAACCCAGTGTCGCCCGTGAAACGCACGTAGTCGTGCACCAACCGCGTCATCGCATAGTCGTTCACCGAATACCAGCGCCCGACCGGACCACCGGTGAGCGACGATGTCCCGAAGTGCGAGTGGATGTCGAGTGAGATCCAGTGCCGCACCTGCCGCCGCATCTCGGCGGGATCGAGCAGGGCGTGGCTGACCGAGCTGAGGCTGTAGTCCCAGATGAAGGTGGTCGTGCCCCAGTAGTTCGGCATGAGGGTGTCGTACGAGCGACCGAGAACGTTGCCCTCGAAGTCCCGGCGGAACCAGATGACGCCCAGCATCGCCCACCAGTACAGACGGCGCAGCGGCGCTGAGGTCGTCTCGAGAACGGGCAGCGAGCCCGAGAACTCCGCATCCTCGGGGTCGAATGCCGCGCTGAGCTGTCGGTTCCAGAACTCCTCGGCGGAGGTGACAGAGGCCAACACATCCGCGGCCACTGCCGCATAGACGTCGGCAGCGGCGTGCTCGGTCGCGCCGATCGCGTGGATGTAGCCGGTGCTCGCGGTGCCGCCCGACGGCACCGCGAGCTCGGCGGTCAGCTCGCCCCCACGGCCGTTGCCACCGATGCCGGTGTCGAACTGATCGGGGAGCTCCGCCACGCCGCTCAGCGTCGCAGCTCCTCCGATGAGACCCTGCACGCTCCACGCGGCACCATCCGCCGCGGCGAACACCAGACGTTCGCCATCGACCGTCGCCGCGTTGCGCGATGACGGCGATTCGGCGTCGAGCCAGGCGTCTGCTGATCGCGTGACCCGCGCGGCTGCGGAGAGGCCGAGGCGTACCGTCCGATCCGAAGGGCCCGGATTGTTCACCACGATGAGTATGGCAACGGCCGTTCGTCCGGGCACGCACACCGTGGTCGTCTCGATCTCGAGGCCCGCCACTGACGCCCGCCGCACCACGCGGTCGGGTCGCCATTCGTGCGTCACCGGCACGCCATATGACGTGAAGAGCCGACCGTCGACGAACAGCGCCGCTGTCTGCGTCAGTCCTTGCGACACCGGCGGAAACTGCACGGCGCTGATCGCGGTGAGGTCGTGGTCGACCCGCACCGTTCCCCGCATGTTCGTGAGCCCCGTCGGCGCGATCATGTCGTCGTTGTGATGCGTGACCGGGTCGGCGGCGAGGTCCTGGACCGTGGGGATGAGGGAGAGCATGAGGCCTTTCAACAATCAGTACTGACCCAGGGCGAGACCCTTGGCGAAGAACCTCTGGGTGCACAGGAACAGCACGACGGTGGGCAGGGATACCAGCACAGCCGCCGCAAGCACCACCGACAGCTGCGCGCCGCCATACGTGCTCTGCATGCCCGACAGCGTGGTGATGATGGGTCGGATGTCATCGGACTGGCTGAGCGTCAGCCCGAGCAGCAGGTCATTCCACACGAACGTCGCCTGCAGGATGAAGATCGCGACCAGCGCGCTCGACGCCATCGGCAGGTACAGCCGCGTGAAGATCCGCCAGGTGGTCGCGCCGTCGAGCACAGCGGCCTCGAACACGTTGTGCGCGACCCCCGTGAAGAAGTTGCGCATCACGAACGCCGAGAACGGAACCGAGATGACGGTGTAGATCATCACCATGCCCACACGCGTGTCGAACATGCCGGTGCGCGAGTAGGCGTCGAACAGGGGCAGCAGCACCATCTGCAGAGGAAACACGGTGCCGCCGAAGATCACGACGAACCAGAGGAACCCGCGCTTGATTCGCAGGGCCACGATCGCGAAGCCGGCCGCTGCACCGATCAACACGGCGATCGTGGGCGACACGACCGAGTAGATGACGGTGCTCAGGATGCTGTTGCCCAGACCCGACAGCGCGAACGCGTCGGCGAAGTTCTCGAACAGATGGAAATCGGTGGGGATCCACGAGGTCTTCGAAGTAAAGGTCATGGGGTCCTTCATGGCGTTGACCACGAGGAGATAGGCGGGCAGCAGCCAGATGATGCCCAGGACGATCAGGACGACGGTGCGGATGATCTTCGACATGTCACATCTCCTTCTTCGGAGAGAGCTGCTGACGCAGGTAGAGGACGGACGCGACAAGCGTGATGACCGTGAGGAACACCGCGATCGCCGAGCCGAGGCCGTAGTCGCTGTTGACGAAGGTGTCCTTGTACATCGTCAGAGCCAGGGTCTCCGAGACGGTTCCCGGGCCGCCCTTCGTCATGCCCCACACGATGTCGAAGGTCTTCAGGCTCGCCACGATCGACAGGCCGACAACCACGGCGGTGAGGGGGCGCAGCATCGGCCACAGGATGCTGCTGAAGAGGCGGACGCCGCTGGCTCCGTCGATCCGTGCGGCCTCGAGAGGCTCCTTCGGGACTGCCTGCAGACCGATGGTGAACAGCAGGGCGTTGACCCCGACTCCCTGCCAGGCGGAGGCGATGATCATGACCACCGTGTTCAGCGGAGCATCGAGCAGCCACCGCGGCGGATCAGTGATCCCGAAGGCGGCGAGCGCCTGATCGAGAGCCCCGCCAGAGGACAGGATGAAGGACCACACCACGCCGACGCCGATACCGGAGAGGGCGTAGGGGATCAGGAAGGGGAGGCGGAGCCAGATGCCCCCGCCGAGGTTCCACGTGAGCAGGGCGATTCCGAGGCCGATGCCGACCGGGATGATCAGCGTGCCGATCACCCACAGGAGCGTGTTGAGGAGGGAGCTGACGAAGTCGGCGTCGGTGAACATCTCGACGT
Source organism: Microbacterium sp. ZW T5_56 (assembly GCF_044987425.1). Taxonomy (NCBI): domain Bacteria; kingdom Bacillati; phylum Actinomycetota; class Actinomycetes; order Micrococcales; family Microbacteriaceae; genus Microbacterium; species Microbacterium sp. ZW T5_56. Next base: position 47,394 of record NZ_JBJDRI010000031.1, read on the forward strand.
AGTTGTCGAACCCGATCCATTTCGGGCTGCCGAGACCGTTGTACCGGGTGAAGCTGAGGAACACGGTCCACAGCAGCGGCAGGTAGAGCAGCACTGCCACCAGGATCACGCCCGGGGCGATGAAGCCCCGGGCGGACCACTGGTAGGGCGTCTTCTGGTTCGCCATCCGCCGCTCTACTTCTGCTCGGCCCAGTATTTGTCAGCGGTCGCTTGGATCTTCTCGAGGAAGGGAAGCGGGTCGCCGGGGTTGGCGTTGAAGGCGCCGAACTGCTCGATAGCGGTGGTCACGATCTCCGTCGGCATCGCCTCGAAGAAGCGGTCGTACAGCGAGTACCCGTCGCCGGCGATCTGTTCTCCGATGGCGGCCAGCGCGGGGTCCGCGACGGTCGCCTTCGGGTTGAAGGCGACATCGCCGTGCGCCTTGTTCCACGCGGTCTGCGCATCGGCCGACATCCACCACTCTGAGTACGCCAGTCCGAGGTCGCGTTGCGCGGAGTTCTCGGCCACGCAGATCGGGCCCGACTCGACGCCCACCGGGGTGGTGCTGAGGCTGTCGTTCACGGCGGGAATGGCGAACATGCCGTAGTCGTCGGTGGTCATTCCCGCGCCTTCGAGGTTGCCCGCGAAGAACGTGCCGAAGTTGATCATCGCGAAATCGCCCTGCTTGAGTGCCACGGCAGGGTCCGTCGTGCTCCCAGGGTCGCTGAACCAGTCCTTCTTCTGCTCGTCCAGCCAGAGGTTCATGATGTCGACGATCTTGGGATCGGTGTACTTCACCGAACCGTCGGCGAGCCCGGCGTAGAGGTCGGGGTCGGTCGATGCCACCAGGTGCTGGAACCACTGGAAGGTGAACAGAGCGCTCGTCTGGTAATACGGGGTGACGCCCGCGGCCTTCAGCTTCGTGGCCGCCGCATTCAGCTCATCCCACGTCGTGGGAACCTCGATGCCGTTGTCGGCGAAGATCGCCTTGTTGTAGAACATGATCCAGTAGGCGATGTTCATCGGCACGCAGTACTGCTTGCCGTCGTAGGTGTAGCTCTTGGCGAGATCCTCGCTCACCCACCCCTCATCGATCGCCTTCTTCCAGATATCGGTGGTCTCGGCCACCAGTCCCTCATCGACGAGCTGGGTGAGCGAGTCGCCGGTGTGCCAGGTGAACAGTCCCGGCGACTTCGAGGTGCGGAACGACTGCTTGATGAAGGCGTCGTACTGGTTGGCGTCCGAGTAGCCGGTGGTCTTCAGCGTGATATCGACGGCGTCGCCGCTCGCGCTGTTGAGTGACTCGAAATCCGGCTTCCACGCTGCCTTGTCGGTGTAGAAGCTGAGCGTGCCGGTGACCTCGCCGGTGCCGGTGCCGGAGTCACCCGAGCATCCGGCGAGTGCCAGTCCGCCGATAATCACGCCGGCCATGGCGGCGGCGAATCTGCGTCGCGAAAACATACAGAACTCCCTTGTTCAATTGGTATCGTTACCACCATGCGTGGGTTCACGGTACCAAGGTGATCGGTGCGGTGCAAGAGACCCCGTGTGGAGACTCCCCGTTTGTGGACTACGTGTTCAGTTGTCACTCGTGCGCGAGCCGCGCACAAAGGCCTTGACCGTGGCGAACCGGGAGCTGCGTGAGCCCTCGGTGCGCTCGATTCGGTAAGGTCCGACCGCGGCCGGCACGATGAAGGTCTCGGCGTAGTGCACCGTGAACGGCTCGAAGGCCCCGGTCGGGCTGACCACGCGCACTTCGTCTCCCTCGACCAGATTCAAGACGTTCACGGTGCCGTCGGTGTCATGGTTTGCTCCCTCGGTGAACCAGTGCCTGCGGGTCTCGATGAACTCCAGCTCATGCAGGCCGGTGCTCTCCTCGATTACCTCGCCGTCCGTGTGGATCGTCTCGACCTGACCGACGAGATTCTCGGACACCCAAGACGTATCGCGATCCCATTGGATGTTGCGCGCGCCGTGGTCGAGGTGGACCGGGCGGGGGATGCCGTCCAGGCCGACACGACCCCAATCCCAGAGCTTGAACGTGAAGATGAAGGGCGTGGCCGAGATCTCGAGCACCATCGAGTTCGCACCCGAGCAGTGCACGGTGCCGGCCGGAATGGCGAAATGGTCGTGCTTGCGTGCCGGGAAGGAGTTGACGTACTTCTTGGCCGGGAACGGGTGATCGCCGTCCTGCGCGGTGGCGAGGTCGCGTAGCATCTCGTCCCGATCGATGCCCTCCTTCGTGCCGAGATAGACCACCGCATCGTCGCCGGCATCCAGCATGTAGTAGCTCTCGTCCTGCGTGTAGTGCATGCCGAACGTGTTCTGGATGTAGTCAGTGAGCGGGTGCACCTGCAGGCTGAGGTTGCCGCCGTCCATCGTGTCGAGGAAGTCGAAGCGGATCGGGAACTCGGCACCGAACCGCGCGAACGTCTTGGCGCCGAGCAGGTCGACCGGGCGGCTGAAGACGAGGTCGAGCGCGGGAATCTCGATCACTCCGCCCTCGCCCTCCAGCAGCAGAGAGTTCTCCTCGGGAACGCAGTCGAAGCACCAGGCGTAGTTGGCCTTCGACGGGTCGAGGCCGATGAGGTTCTTCATCCACTGGCCGCCCCAGACTCCGGGGTCGAAGAACGGCACGACGCGCAGCGGGCGGGATGCCGCGTTCTGCAGGGCGGCCCGGAACCCGGCACCCGTGATCATGCCGGCGGCCGGCGCGTCCGGGTGAGGTTCGGCAGGTGCGATGGCATTGCCGTCGAACACGAAGTCGACGGTCTCGAAGAGGGTGCGCTTGTGGCGATCCGCGACGCGCCACTCGACGAAGAAGCCGCGCTTGTACTTGCGGAGATTGTCCTCGCCGGCGTTGTCAGCCCGCCAGTTCGTGGCCCCGGCGCGCTGGCGGAGCTGGATCTCCCAGCGCGCCATGTCGACCAGCACCGTGACCGGCTGTGCGACGAGGCGCTCGCGCAGGAGCGCAGCCCCCCACCCGACGACGACGGTGCGGGGTCCGGTGGTGGCGGCCATCTCCTCAAGCCCAGCGGAGTCGTAGAAGTCGGTGAGCACGAAGTGGCTCATGACGCCGAACACCCGGTCGTCGGTCAGGTTGGGTGCGATGAGCTGTTCGATCTCGGCGAGTGGCCGGGCGGCGGTCTCGACATCGACGATCGTCCACTCGGGAAGGGCAGCGGAGATCTGTGCGGTCAGCTCGCGCAGGTCCACGCCGGGGTAGGTGTCGACGAGCAGTACAGGATCGACGTGGCGATCCTCGGCTCGCGAAGCCGCCACCTGCCAGGCATCGACACCGCGGAGGATGTGCTCTCCCGCGGGCAGTGGAACGGTCGGCTGGGTGTCGTAGCGAGCGCGCACGGTGTGGCCTTCGTGCATGTCACTGATCGGGGTGGTCACTGTTCCTCCTGGGTGTGGCGGGTGTCGCCTGAGCGTGCCAGCACGCTCAGGCCGCGGACGACCGAGAGCTCTGGTTCCGGCGGGACGATGAAACGGGGGACCGTGATCGACGGCCAGAGATGGGAGCGGACATACATCTCGATCGGCTCCTGCACGGCGGCCCCGGCGCGCAGGATGCCGCCCGACAGGATCACGACCGCGGGGTCGTACATGTGCACGAGGGTCACGACCGTCGCGCCCCACACGTGCAGGAATCGGTTGCGGATGCCGTCGCGTTCGATGTCATCGGGGGCGGTCGCAAAGAGGTTGCTCATGCTGAGATCCGTCGACTCGCGCAGCACCCACGCGCTGGCGCACGCCTCGGCGCAGCCGACGTTGCCGCAGGGACAGACGGGGCCGTCGAGGTCCACCGTCACATGCCCGCCGAGGATTCCGGCGTGGCCGCTGTGGCCCCGGAGCGCGATGCCGTTGATCATGGCGGCGGTTCCGATGCCGGTGCCGAGCGTGACGAGCACAGCGTCCCGCGCGGTGGCACTTCCCGTCGTCGTCTCACCGATGAGGGCAGCGCGGGCGTCGTTCTCGACGGTCGCCTCGACGCCGAACTCGCGGCGCGACCAGGCGCTCAGGTCGAAATCGCGCAGGTGGTCGTACTTCGCGTTGGCATGAATCATCCGTCCGGTCGTCGGATCGACCACACCGGGGACAGCGATGCCGACGGCATCTGGACGCGCACCCATTCGCTCAAGGAGGGCGTGTGCTTCGGAGGCGGCGGTCGTGAGATCTTCGGCACCGCCGCGGACGCCCGCCGTGCGTGACGCGAGCACGCGGTGGTCGGCGGTGACGGCGAGTTTGATCTCGGTTCCGCCGAAGTCGATGCAGAGCTCCATTGCTTCCTCCTTCGTGGTTGGTAACGTTATCAACGCGCGTTCGATGATGTCAACACCCGAGTTCGCGGAGGTGCCTTCTCACACCGCGGAGGGAGCGGGCCGGGCACGGCCGGTTCGCCGATGATGGACGCAAGACCCGCGTCGGTGTGGTGCGGCTGCGAAGAGGAGAAGCTCAGCGCACGCCGACGCGCAGCGACACCGGCAGCTCGATCGCACGCGGCACGGCATCGCGATGAGCGCCTTCGAGGCGGTCGAGCAGCAGACGTGCCGCTGTGCGACCCAGCTCGCGGGGGTCGTGATCGATGACGCTGATCGGCACGGGGGAGAGCTCGGCGAGCTCGAAATCGTCGAAGCTCATGATCTCGGGGAAGTCGCTGACCGAGCGCAGTCCCGTGTGCAGCTGCTGGTGGATCTCCTTGACCGCGCCGATGGCATTGCGGTTGTTGGCGCAGAACACCGCGGTCGGCGGGTTCTTAGCGTGCAGGAGCGAGCGCATCGCCTCGCGCGCCTGGTCGACGGTCTGCTGGTTCGTGGCGATGAGGCGCGGATCGGGGCCGAGGCCGCGTTCCGCCATCGCGCGCACGAACCCGGCGTGACGACGCTCGCCGGTGAAGATCGAGAGGGCGTTTCCCAGGTAGCCGATGCGCGTGTGGCCGCGATCGATCAGCGCGATGGTGCCGCGGTGGGCACCGTCATCATCGGTGAGAACGACGCTGTCCGCGGCGAGCGCATCGATGCGGCGGGAGGCAAGAACGACAGGGACGCCCTGATTCTGGGAGTGGGCGAGATGCTCGGATGCCGACCCGGCGGGTACCACGATGAGCCCGTCGACGCGGCGGCCGAGGAAATCGTTCACGAGCGCCACCTCCCGGCCGACGTCTTCGGAGGTGTTGCCGAGCAGAATGCGCCGACCCGCCAGCGCCGCCTCCTCCTCGACCCCCAGAGCGAAGGTGCTGTAGTACGGGTTGGCGATGTTCGTGATCGCGACTCCGATGAGTCCGCTGGAGTGGCCCGGGCGGATGCTGCGGGCGTTCTCGTTGCGGTGATACCCGAGTTCAGTGACGGCAGCGAGCACGCGCTCCTGTACGTCGGGTCTGACGTTGAGGCCGCCCGACAGGGTGCGCGAAACGGTCATCGGGCTCACGCCCGCGCGCTGCGCGACCTCCTTGATGGTCGGACGGTGAGCCCCCTCGCCCATGACGTGCCTCCGACTCCTGCCTGCAGATCGGCCCACGGTACCGCCGATCTGTAGGGAACGTTACCAGCGAAGCCCGCCGTCGTGCGGCGCGGGCGGCATCGGCGCGAGCTAGAGCGAGATCGCCCGGCGTGGCGGAATCCTCGCGTGACTCCCGGCGCGTGCCGCACGGTGTTCCGCTCCGGTAGAAGATGAAAAGCGCACCCCCGACGCTCATCGGAGGTGTGCTTTCCAGCTTCCACGGGTCACTCGTAGCGGACCTGCTCGCGACGGAGCAGCCGACGGCCCGCAGCGGTGGCGATCCAGATCGCGACAGCGGCCATCACGGCGGTGGCGATCAGAGCGATCGGCATCAGCGGATCGGGCCAGCCGACCGTGCGATCCGCGGAGAGCGAGGTGATCAGCAACCACGCCGTGAGGTAGCCCGCCCCGGCAGAGATGATCGTCACGCCGATCAGAGGCACGAGAGTTTCCCGGGTGATCACCCCACGCAGCGTGCTGGTGGGCATCCCGATCAGACGCAGCAGAGCGAGCGTGCGACGGCGGTCGTAGAGTGCGGCGATGGTGGCCATGACGAGCACGGATGCCGCGAGCATTGTTGCGATCACGATGGCGAAACGACCGATCTCGGCGAACTGGATGGCGAGATTCGTGTCGGCGCTCGAGACGAACTCGCCGCGTGTCCAGGCTCCGGCAGCGGGATCCACATCGGGCAGATCGAGCAGGATCGTTCGAGCCCGCTCGATGGCCGCGGCGGTGCCGTCGGTGCGAATGATCACCGCCGCAACCGGCAGGCCGGTGACGTCGGCGAGGTCGGTGCTCGTGAGCGCGGCCGTCTCCGGAGCGAGAGAGAAGAGGCCTCCGACCACCGAGAGGACGGAGCTGTCCGGGATGGCCTTAGTGCCGAGGCGCTGGGCTTCGTCGGAGGTGAGGAAGGTGCCATCGACGTTCCCGTGAGCAACGATCACATCGCGCACACCGGAAGCGTTCCGGGCCGCGCTGAGTGTGTCGGCCAGCACCGCCTCGTCGACCGGATGCTCGCCTGCCGGATTGAACTCCACCGCGACCGCATCCGGAGGCAGCAGCACATCGCTGCCGAAGGAGTCGGCGTCCGCTCGCGCGGTGACCGCGGTGGCGAACAAAGACACCAGGAAGGTCGCGGCCACCAGGCCCGCGACGGAGCGGAACACTGCGGCCGGGGTGCGCAGGATGCGTTGCGATGCGAGCACGCCGGCACCACTCGTGGCCGTGGCCGCATACACGCGTCCGGTGAGGTAGGTGAGGTACGGCCCGGCGATGACGATGCCGACCGCGAGGACGGCGAAACAGGCGATGACTGAGATCGTGGTGGGGATCGGGAGAGCGGAGCCCGCGACGCGCACCCCGATCAACGCGAGCAGCCCGGCGAGGAAGGGAATAACCCGCCAGACCCGCGGCGCGCGCTCGAACACGGCCTGGGTGGTGGTGGCCTGCGCTCCTGAGCGCGTCGCCGACCAGGTCGCCGCGATCATCGACCCGACGATCACCACCAGGGCCACCAGGGCCAGCGCGCCGACACTGACGGTGAGGTCCTCGAGCGTCAATCGTTCTCCGGCCACGCGCAGCAGTGTGAGCAGGGGGCGGGTGGCGAAGAACAGACCGATGCCGGCGATGGCGCCGATCGCTGCGCTGAGTCCGGCCTCCACCGCGGCCGTCCGCACCAGGAATCGTCCCGAGGCGCCGATGGTGCGCAGGGTCTGGTTACGTTCGGAGCGCGCGGCGGCACCGAGCGAGGTGGCCACGCTGACGAGGAGAAACGCCGGCATCAGCAGGGCGATGGCGCCGACCACGGCGAGGGCCTGATAGTTCTCGTTGCCGCCGAAGGTTTGACCGTCGAACGGCATCACCGCCAGCGCCGAGCGCATCATCGCGACCGACTCCGGCGTTGCGCCCACGACCACCGCGAGAGTGTCGGGGCTGGGCAGCAGCTCCGCCGGGATCTGGCCGGCGAAGGTGCCGTAGCGATCAGCGAGGCGATCGGCGGGGTTCGCCTCGATCAGGGCGACCAGTGCGGGGG
>NZ_JBJDRI010000032.1:0-49750 GCF_044987425.1 Microbacterium sp. ZW T5_56
CACGAGGGCCGCGTCCTCGATGGGGGCGATGGGAGGCGGGGGGAGGTCGGGCAGGCCCGTGACGTCGTCGGCGCAGCGGATGAACGCGAACACCAGCGCGCCGTGGGCGGCCGCCTCGCCACCCAGGCGGGCGGCCACGATCGGCAGGTCTACGGGGATGCGGATGCGACGCATCACAGCGGAGCGCAGCGGCGCGAGCAGCGCCTCCCGAGCCAGCGACATGCCACCGCCGATCACCACCATCGCCGGATCGATGGTCATCGCCAGGGTGGCGATGCCGCGGGCGAGTTCCTCGATGAACCCGGTCAGTTCGGCACGCGCCTCGGCATGGCCGGACTCGGCGAGCGCGAACACCTCTTCGCCGCTGGCGGCTGTGCGCCAGGCGATCTGTCCGGTGTCCTCATCGATGCCGCGGAAGGCGAGCCGGCCGATGTCGCCCGCCGCATTGTGCGGTCCGCGGCGCGGACGTCCGTCCAGGATGATGCCGGCCGCGATGCGCGCGCCCACCGAGAGGTAGAGCACATCGTCGACGAGCCGTGCGGCGCCGAGGTGATGCTCGGCCACCGCGGCAAGGCGCACACCGTTGTCCAGCACCACGGGGCAGCCCAGACGATCCCGCAGCAGGCGTGCGACATCGACGCCGGGCCAGGCGGTGAGGATGACGGAGGCCACCACACGACCCGAGTCATCGACGATGCCGGGAAGCGCCACTCCCACCGCTCGCAGACCGCCGTGCGGCGCCTGGACAGCCGCGACCGCCGCGTCGATGGCCGCGACGACGGCGTCCAGCTGGGTGGCGGCGTCATCGTCGGGGTCCAGGCCTGCAGCGCGCTCGTGTGCGACCACCACGCCCGCGAGATCGGACAGCACCACGCGCACGCTGTGCACACCCACATCGACGCCCGCGACCAGCCCCGCGCTCGCGGAGAAGCCATAGTGGCGGGCGGGGCGGCCGGCGCCGCGACCCGGCAGCGGCTGCGCATCGGCGACGAGCCCGGCATCCTGCAGCTGCGCCAGCGCGTTCTCCACCGAGGTGCGCGAGATCTCCAGCGTGCGGGCGAGGTCGGTGGCCGTTGTCGGCCCTCCATCGCGCAGACGCAGCGCGGTGCGGGCGACGATCGTCTGCTCGGCCACGGTCGGCATCGGCGCTCCTTTGCATCGTTTCCGGAAAATTACCACACGAGTGTGATTAGCCAGCCCTTCGATGACAGCAGTCGAAACCATGTCGGTCAACAGTTTCAAAAAAGGGCTTGACGAAATATCACAGCGCATTGTCATAATAGACCCAGTCCCCCTGAGCACCGGGGCGTGAGCAAAGGAGCATCATGCGCGTGAAGAAGTTGATCGCAGCCACGGCGGGACTCGCCGCCGTGGGACTGCTGGCCGGTTGCGGCGCAAACGCCGGAGCGGGCGGCGACGCCACAGCAGGCGGTGACCAGAAGGTCACGGTGTGGCTCTACCCGGTCATCGCCGACGAAGCCAAGCACAAGGCGTTCTGGGACGAGACCGTCGCCGCCTTCGAGAAGGACCACCCGAATATCACGGTGGACTACGAGATCTTCCCGTGGGCGAACCGCGACGAGGGACTGCAGACGGCCATCGCCGCGGGCAAGGGTCCTGACCTCGTCTACCTCATCCCGGACCAGCTCGCCGCGTACCAGAAGTCGATCGAGCCGATCGGCCCGTACCTGAGCGACGAGCAGAAGGCCGACATCCTTCCGAACGTCACCGAGTCGGTCACCATCGACGGGAACATGATGGGCGCGCCCATCCTCACCAGTGTCAACCCGCTGATCTGCAACGCCGCTGCGTTCAAGGAAGCCGGCGTCACCGACTACCCCTCGACCTGGGACGACGTGCTCGCCATGGCTCCGAAGTTCACGGAGAAGGGCATGTACGCCATCAATTACCCGGCCGCTCCGGAGAACACGCTGAACATGTCGTTCTACCCGCTGCTGTGGCAGGCCGGCGGCAGCGTGTTCAACAAGGACGGCTCCGCGGTGGACTTCAACGGCAAGCCGGGCCAGGAGGCACTCGATTTCATCTCCACGCTGGCGCAGGAGAAGGCCATCGAGCCCGACGCGCTGAGCACCAACCTGCCGCTGGAGCAGACCGCTCTCGCCAAGGGCAAGGTCGGCTGCTCCTGGACCAACGTCCCGAGTGAGGTCGAGTCGTTCTGGGGTGCCGAGAACATCGTGGTGTTGCCGCCGCTGAAGAAGGACAAGGCCGTGGCCTACGGCACCGTCGGATCGCTCGCGCTGCTGAAGGGCTCGAAGGCCAAGGAAGCGGCCGGCGAGTTCGCCGACTTCGCCACCAGCGGTGACATCGTCAAGCCGTACCTCACCGAGGCTGGGTACTTCTCCGCCGTGACTTCCACTGGTGCGCTCTACGCGGATGACCCGGTGATGTCGAAGATGGAGGAGAACGTGCCCACCGCCACCGTGGGTGAGCTGTTCACCAGCTCGCGCGCCGTGATGGGCGTGCTCGCCCCGGAGATCCAGGGCGCTCTGCTGGGGCAGAAGTCCGCGAAGGACGCCCTCGACGCCGCAGCTTCCGCTACCGGCCCGCTGCTGTCGCAGTGACCTGTCGGGAGCGCGTCGACTGATTCGACGCGCTCCCGATCTCGATTTCACCTCTCAGGGAGTCCGTCATGTCAATGAAGACCACTGAACCGCCGCGGATCGACGCCGAGCCCGCGGGCGCGGCACGGGCCGCACTCTCACCGGGCGCGCGCATGTCGCGTCTGCTCTCGCGTCGTGAAGCCCGCGTCGCCTTCCTGTTCGTGCTGCCCGCCTTCCTGCTCTTCATCGCGTTCCGATTCGGGCCGTCGATCGTGGGTGTGGGGCTCAGCTTCTTCCACTACGACATCTCGGGGGAGCTGGACTGGAAGGGCATCGCCAACTTCCAGCGCATGATCGCCGATCCGCTGTTCTGGCGGGCGCTGTCGGTCACGCTGCTGTTCGCGGTGTTCTCCGTGCCGATCGCGCTGGCGCTGTCCACGGTGATGGCGCTCGGTGTGCGTCGGGCCTTCCGCGGATCGCGCTTCTTCCGCTCGATCTTCTTCCTGCCCGTCATCACCTCGCTGGTGCTGGCCGGTGCGGTGTTCAAGTGGATCTTCTCCGCAGATGGTCCGTGGTCGCAGCTGATGGCGCCGCTGGGTCTCGGCGGCTCCTGGCTCGGCAGTCCGGTGCTGGTGATCCCGGCGCTGATCATCGTGGGCGTCTGGTCGCGATTCGGCTACGGCATGATGATCCTCATCGCCGCCATGCAGGACGTGCCGCGTGAGCTCGAGGAGGCGGCACTGATGGATGGTGCCAACTCCTGGCAGCGTTTCCGCTTCATCCTGATGCCGCACCTGAAGCCGACGTTCTTCTTCCTCGCCGTCATCGAGACGACGGCGGCGTTCCAGGTCTTCGACGTGATCTACGTGATGACCGGCGGCGGCCCCGCCAACGCCAGCTACTCCCTCGTCTACATGCTGTACGACCAGGGCTTCAAGTACTTCAACTACGGATACGCGGCCGCGATCGGCGTCGCGCTGTTCATCATGACCCTGGCCGTCGCGCTCATCCAGCGCCTGGTGATCGGAAAGCAGAAATGAGCGCCACCACCGTACCGCGTCGTCAGCGTTCCTACCGCGCTCTCGAGCCCACCGGCTGGGGCATCGTGGGCCGCTGGATCTGGCTGAGCATCGCCGCCGTCTTCAGCTTCTTCCCGTTCTACGCGATGGTGGTGCTCAGCCTGAAGCCGGGTATGGCCGTGGAGCTTCCCGGCTCCCTCCTGCCGTGGGGGAACATCTCCTTCTCCTCCTACGAGCAGGTGCTCGGCGGGCAGAACCTGCTGGTGTGGCTCGGCAACACGCTGATCTACTCGCTGGTCTCCGTCGTCTTCGTGCTGTTCCTGTCGGCGATGGCCGGCTACGCCTTCGCGAAGAAGCGGTTCCGGGGCAAGGAGGTGATGTTCTGGTCCTTCCTCTCGATGGTCATGGTCCCGTTCCACGTCACCCTCATTCCGACGTTCATCTTCATGGCCTGGCTCGGCGGTGTGGACACGTACTGGGGCCTCATCCTGCCGTCGCTCGCGAACGCCCAGGCGGTGTTCCTGATGCGCCAGTTCATCCAGGGTCTGCCGGACGAGCTGTTCGAGGCCGCGCGCATCGACGGCGCGGGGGAGTTCCGCATCTTCCTGCGGATCGTGCTGCCGCTGTGCAAGCCCGTGCTCGCGACCCTCGGCATCTTCGTCTTCCTGTGGCACTGGAACGACTTCCTGTGGCCGCTCATCGTCGGCAAGTCCAGCGACATGTGGACCCTGACCGTGGGCATCTCGTCCCTGCAGCAGCAGAGCGTTCCGCTGAGCGTGATGCTCGCCGGCTCCGTCGTAGCGCTGCTGCCCATCTTCCTCGCCTACCTCATCGCGCAGCGCTACGTCCAAGAGGGCGTCGCTAGTGCGGGTATCAAGGGCTGATCGAAAGGAATGTCGTGACCGACTTCACCTTCACCTCCGAGGCCGACCTCGAGTCTGCGCTGGCCGAGCCGAGTGCGGCTCTCATTGAGGACATGCGCGCCGGATCCGGGGACCTCGCGATCCTCGGCGCCGGGGGCAAGATGGGCCCGACGCTGGCGATGCTCGCCCGCAACGCGATGAACGCCGCGGGTCGCACCGACGACCGCGTGTACGCCGTCTCCCGCTTCGGCGACGTCGCCCTGCGCGAGCGTCTCGAGAGCGCGGGCGTCACCGTCGTGCCGTTCGATCTCGTCGAGGCCGATGACCTGTCCGCGCTTCCCGACGCCGCCGAGGTGGTGTTCATGATCGGTGCGAAGTTCGGCGCCGCCACCAGCCCGTCGTGGGCGTGGGAGGTCAATGCCGCACTCCCCGATCGCGTGGCCCGCCGCTACCGCGACAGTCGCATCTCGGTGCTGTCCACCGGAAACGTGTATCCATTCCTGCCCGCGTCCTCCGGCGGTGCGAGCGAGGACGTGACGCCGGCACCGATCGGCGAGTACGCGCAGTCCTGCCTCGGTCGGGAGCGCGTGTTCGAGTTCGGTGCGCAGGAGCGCGGGACCGCCGTCTCGATCATCCGCCTGAACTACGCCGTGGACCTTCGCTACGGCGTAGTGGCCGACATCGCCGCCGCGGTGCTGGCGGGCGAGCCGGTCTCCGTCGCCACCGCGAACGTCAACGTGGTGTGGCAGGGCTATGCCAACGAGGTGGTGCTGCGGAGTCTGCGCCACGCCAGCTCGGACGTGTTCACCGTCAACCTCACCGGCCCGGAGACGCTGAGCGTCGCCGCCATCGCTCGCCGAGTCGGTGCCATCGCGGGGCACGAGGTGACGCTCGTCGACGAGCCGCAGGCCACCGCTCTGCTCAGTGACTCCAGCCGCTGCATGGCGCTGTTCGGCTACCCGACGGTGTCCGCCAACACTCTCGTCCGCTGGCAGACGGCGTGGCTCGAGGCCGGGCTTCCCACCATCGCCAAGCCCACCAAGTGGGCCGTTCGCGACGGGAAGTTCTGATGCACGCGCTTCGCCCCGAGGCTGCCGCCACCCTCGCGCGCGGGGCGGTCATCCCCGCTCACCCGCTGGCCCTCACCGCCGAGCGCACGCTCGACGAGCGACGTCAGCGCGCGCTCACGCGGTACTACCTCGACGCCGGCGTCGGGGGAGTGGCGATCGGCGTCCACACCACGCAGTTCGAAATCCGCGACCCGGAGCACGGACTGTTCGAGCCGGTGCTGCGGCTTGCCGTCGAGGAGATTGAGGCACGCGGCGATTCGTCGGTCATCCGCATCGCGGGTGTCTCGGGGGACACCGCGCAGGCCGTGACCGAGGCGAAGCTGGCGCATGAGCTCGGTTACGACGCGGTGCTCGTGAGCCCGCGGGTGCCGGGGGCGACGCCCGCGGAACTGCTCGATCGTGCCCGCGCGATTGGCGAGGTGATGCCGCTGGTGGGCTTCTACCTGCAGAGCGCCATCGGAGGCCCCACGCTGGATCGGGCCTTCTGGCGTGAGTTCGCCTCGATCGACGCCGTGGTGGCCGTGAAGGCTGCACCGTTCGACCGTTACCGCACGCTTGAGCTGGTGCGCGGTGTGGCCGAATCCGGTCGCTCCGACGAGATCGCGCTCTACACCGGCAACGATGACGCGATCCTCGCCGACCTGCTCGCCACGTACACGGTCGATTCGCCGACCGGACCGCGGACGCTGCGTTTCGTGGGCGGGCTGCTCGGACAGTGGGCGGTTGGCACGCACGCGGCCGTGCGGATGCTCGATCAGGTGCATCGCGCGATGGCAGGCGATGACGCGCTGCTGCGGATGCTGACGGCGCGCTCGGCGGATCTGGTCGACGTGAATCAGGCCGTGTTCGATCCGGGGCACGACTTCCACGGTGTCATCGCGGGCGTGCACGAGGTGCTGCGCCAGCAGGGTCTGCTGGAGGGGACCTGGTGCCTGGATCCCGCCGAATCACTGTCGCCGGGGCAATCGGAGGAGATCGCCCGCACGCGCGTCGCCTATCCCGATCTCGCCGACGATGCCTTCGTCGCCGCGCATCTGGAAAGGTGGTTGGCATGAGCGCACCCCGGATCATCGTCGCCGTTCCCACGCCTCTCGTGGGGGAGTTCTTCAGCACGGAGAGCTGGTCGAGGCTGGAAGCCGCGGCCGCCGCTCTCGCAGTGGCGGATGGCGCGGATCCGGAGGGCGCGCTGGTGCGCGTGGACGCCCTGGCCGAGGTGGCTGATCCTTCTCAGGCGCAGGTCTACATCCCGGCGTGGGGTGCCGCCGCCGTCGATGCGGAGACTCTCGCTCGCATGCCGCGCCTGCGCCTGCTGGCACACAGTGGCGCGAGCGTGCACTTCCTGGTGACGGATGCGCTGTGGGACGCGGGGATCCGCGTCTCGCAGACCGGCGCAGCGATGGCACGGCCCGTGGCAGAGGTGTCGCTGACGTTCACGCTGTCGCTGCTGCACCGCGTCCACCGGCTCGATCACGCGATGCACGCGGGTGCCGGGTGGGAAGCGGCGGTGCAACCGGGGGCGCAGCACGAGATCGGCGGATGCCCGATCACGGTGGTCGGCGCCTCGCGCACCGGACGCTCGTATCTCTCCTTGCTGCGGGCGCTCGGTGCCGAGCCGCTGCTCGTGGACCCCACGATCGACGCAGCGGAGGCCGCATCTCTCGGTGCTCGTCTCGTCGACCTGGACGAGGGCATGAGCGCGGCGCGCATCGTGGCACTGCACGCTCCCTCGCTCCCACAGACGCACCACATGATCGGTGCCCGGGAACTGCGGCTCATGCGCGACGGTGCGGGGCTGGTCAACACGGCGCGATCGTGGCTGGTGGACGAGGAGGCGCTGCTGGCCGAGGTCACCACCGGCCGCATCGACGCCGCGATCGATGTGTTCGATCAGGAGCCCCTGCCATTGGATCACCCCTTCCGCTCGCTGGATAACGTCCTGCTCACCCCGCATCGCGCGGCGGGGACGGTGGAGGGTCGTCTGCACCAGGGGCGCATTGTGGCCGACGAGGTCGAGGCGTATCTCGCCGACCGTCCGCTGCAGCACACCGTCACGCGCGAACAGATCGCCACGATGGCCTGAACCGGGATGAGCGTTCGCATCGGATTCCTCGGCGTCGCTCACGCGCACCCGGCGATCGACGCCGGCAATCTGCGTGCGCTGGGTGTGGAGCTGGTCGGAGTCGCGGACGACGATGATCCCGTGCGCCGTCGGGAGTTCGCGTCACGGTTCGGGGTGGCGGAGCTGACGATCGCGGAGCTGGTCTCGCTGGCTCCGGACGCCGTCATCGTGACGTCGCGCACGGCGCTGGTGCCCTCACTGCTCCCTGCCGTGATCAACGCGGTCCCGACGGTGTTCGTGAACAAGGTGGTGGCGGCCACCTCCCATCACCTCGCGGCGCTGGACGGCCTCGACGGAGAGTTCGGAACGGCCACGCCGCTCGCGTTCGCTCCCGCGGTGCGGGCCCTGGTCGCAGGCATCCGTGGACGGCGGGTTCTCGGGGTGCGGGTGCTGGCGCATCACGACGCCGCGCCGTTCCGATCGCCCGGACGCGAATGGCAGGACGACCCCACTGACGGGGGCGGAACCCTGCTTTCGGTGGGTTCGCACGCCTGGCAGCTGGTTGACGCCGTGCTCCCGGGCGCCACGCTCACCGCGATCGACGGTGCGCTGTCGTGGATGGACAAGCGGACATCGGAGGATCTCGCGCAGGCGCGTGCACGAGTGCGGTACGACGGCGCCGAGGTTCCGATCCAGCTCACCGTCTCGGGCCTTCCCGGCGACGACCGCTACGAGCTGGACGTGTTCACGGACATGGGGATCCACAGCGCCGTGCTGACCGATGGCACCGAGTTCGGCTTCGCGGAACTGTCCGCTGCGGTGGCGGACGCGGCACGTGCCGGCGCGGTGCCGTATCCGTGGTCCGAATCCCGCGCGGCAGCGGCAAACGCCGTCACTGCCGCCCGGGTGCTGCGCGGCACCGTCTCTGAAGAAGGACTCCATGACTGACCTGACCTTCCGTCACGCCGCGCTCGCGGATGAACCGGAGCTGTTTGCGCTGTGGGCCGCCGCGTTCACGCCGCCGCTGGCCCCGGATCAATGGCTGCTGGATGCCGATCGTCACCGGCGCACGCAGGTCGCCGTGCTCGACGGCCAGGTGGTCGGATCGGTGTACGGGATGCCGAAGATGCTGCACGAGGACAACCGGATCGCGTCCGTGCACGCGATCGGCAGTGTCGCGGTGGCGCCGTCCGCGCGAGGCCGCGGTGTCGCGGCTCGCATGGTGGAGCGCTCGCTGGACGATGCGCGCGCGGCGGGTCGGGAGTGGGCGCTGCTGTTCACGGACACCCCCGGTGTGTATCGCTCCAGCGGATTCGAGCAGCTGCCGATGCGTCGGGTCCGCAGCGGTGCGTGGTCTGCTTCCGTCAGCGCAGCGGCAGATGTCGTGTCGGCGCCGACCGACGAGGATGGCCTGCGCGCGGTCGATGCCGTCTACCGGGCTTCGCGCACCGGTCGTGTGTCTCTGGCGCCGAGCCGGGGCGACCTCGACTTCCGTGCCGCGGCGTATCGACTGAGCGGTACGACTCTGCACCGCGTGGACAACGCCTACGCCATCGAACACGTCGAGGATGGTCTCGGCGTGATCGACGAACTGGCCTGCACTCTCGGTCACAGCGCGGATGAGGCGCTCTCCGCCGTCGCCGGTTCGTGGGCTGCGGCCGGGGTGACCTCGTGCAGCATCGCGATCCCGGCGCTGCCAGAACTCGACGATGTGATCGCTCGCTTCGCTCCCGCGGCGATCGACGAAGCCGACACCACGGCGATGGTGCGCGCGCTGACCCGCGAGCCGAGCCTCACTCATCCGCGGCACTTCGGCGCCGCCGACTACTTCTGAGCAGTCGGCTAGGAGGCGGGATCGCCGAGCGGAAACAGGTGGAGCAGGGGCGAATTCTCCTCGCTCCTGCTCCACGCCCAGCGAACAGGTGGTGCGCTATGAGCTGACGCCGGATTGTGTGAATGTCACTGAGATGCGCTCAGCTACCCCCGGTTCCGTTGATGCTTCCTTGTTTGCGACCCCACAAGCCGTTGCCTTCGTGTCGCCGAACTTGTCGTAATCGGCCGGCCCAACCAGCGAGTATCCGGGAGGAGGGGTGAGCGTTCCCCAACCCCATCCGCGGAAATCGCCAGGGCCTTCAGCACAGGAGACAGCCTTGTTGTTCTGAATTGAGCTCGCGCCGGTGTTCGTCACCGGGCTCGCATGCCACTGCATGAAGTTCGGGCTCACTCGTGCCAGGAACATCGCCAGGCGGAGGCCCCCCATCGGTGCCTTCCCGCCCGTGACGTATTTGCAGTCGATTCGGACCACCTCGTTGATGGTTCCCGACACATGAGTTGAGCCGTGGGGCCACTGGACATCGAGGTTGCAGGTGATGTCAGCAGCAGCTATGCCGCGCTGATCTGAACGCGCAGTGGCAGTTGGGGCGTTGACCGTCAGCGCAATGTTGTCACCGACAAATTGCGTCGTTTCGTCCGACTGTTTGACAGATTGCAGTTGCGTCGAGGGGTCTTTCGACTCGTGACCTCCGTTGACGGAGTCCCGGTGGTTGACTGGCTCGCGAAAGCTGAAGGGTCAGCGGCCAACAGCGCTGCTGACAAGGCAGCTATCGTGACGATACGGATGAACTTCGTTGTTGTCCCTTTCGTTGTTTCTGAGAGGATTTGCGGGTATGGACGCACGCATGCGGCGAGGACGTGATCGGGAGCGTGAGCAGCTGGACCCCGAGTATGAGGTCCGGTACTGGACGCAGCCGGCGCCCGGATTTAGCTGGAACCTCGAAGCCTGGGATCTGATCGACTGTGCAGATGTGGATGAGGCGCTCGCATGGGCCAGACATCATTCGCAGGCCAGACGTTTTCAGTTGTTCGTCGTGGCGTCCGACGATGGGCGGGCTCGAACTCTGGTGCACCTCAGCGGCATCGATCCAAACAGTCGGCCGGCGCCTTGGCCGGCATCCGTTGATTGACGTTCGCTTTCCAGAAGCGACAGTCGCGTGGCGCGCCATGATCTCCACCTCCTCCGCTTGCCGTCGAGATTCCTTTCTCAGTAATGTCCGCACGCCGCTGATTGGTTCCATTTCCGTATGCATGGGCACACATCAAGCACGAGCGGTGGTCGACACCAGTTGAAGACCGCGGCTGGGCGGAGAACACATGATCCGCGTGTTACAGCAAGAGGGAGCATGAGGAAGGGGAGGCAGGATCTCCTAAATGCCGCTGACTGGTCGCGCGCTATGAACTGGGATCGTCGAGCGGGATACGCGCGGCGCCCTCGACGATGTGGTGGGCGATGACCTCGCGCAGCCGCGCGGCATCCCCGGAGGCGAGCGCATCGACGATCACCCGGTGGCTCTGCGTGTGGGCGTGCTGCTGATCGGCGCTCAGTTCGGAGGTGGTGGCCAGCAGGAACGACGCGATGCGCCCCTGCAGTCGCGTGGACATGTCGGAGAGCAGGCGGTGCTCGGCCAGCTCCGACAGCGTCTCGTGGAAGGCGCGGTCCTGGCGGAAGATCTCGGCGGTATCGCCCGGCTCTGCGGCATCCATCGCGTCGAGGATCGTGTCGAGCCGGTTGCGGGCATCCTCATTCCAGCGCTCCTGTGCACGCTCGGCGACGAACTGCTCCAGCACGATGCGCAGTGAGGTGATCTCGTCGAGGTCGGCGCGGGTCATCCGGGCCACGCGCGCACCGCGACGGGGCTCCCGTTCGACCAGTCGCTCCTCGGCGAGCCGCGCCAGTGCCTCGCGGACGGGGATGTGGCTGACACCGAGGCGAGCCGCGAGCTTGCGTTCCACCAGCCGCTCGCCCGGCTTGAGCTCGCCCGCGTAGATGGCGTCGCGAAGCTCCTCGGTCACCTGTTTGGCGACGTTCTGGTCTGACACCGTCTGCATCGTTCCCCCGTTCTGCGCTCGCATCCCGCACGGTCGCGCTCTCCATGGTGCACCGCCGAAGCGGAAAGTCGCGACACTGGACACGTGGCTGCTTTTGCTACATGCTATAGCGAACAGGCTCCCCCGCACAGCACTCTCGGGGGAGTCACCCGAAATCCCGAGAGGCGAGGAACCTGCAATGCAACGAGGACGTCTTCTGCTGGCCGGCGCGCTGGTCGCCGCCCTGCTCACCACCGCGGGTTGCTCCGCGGGTGCATCCGACAACGGCGCGGGACAGGGCGACGGGTCCGCCACCGGCGGCACTCTCACGGTCGCCGCGGCGCAGGGCATCCCGCAGCTCAACCCGGCCATCCGCACGTTCGCCTGGGAAGAGGTGCTGTTCCCGCTGCTGTGGAACGGACTCACCAAGACCGACGAATCTGGCGCTGTCGTCGGCGACCTCGCCGAGAAGTGGGAGGCGTCGGCCGATCAGAAGACGTGGACGTTCACCCTGCGCGACGGCGTGACCTTCTCGGACGGCACCCCCTTCACAGCAGAGACGGCCAAGGCCGCCCTGGACTACTACGTGGATCCCGACACGGCCACGCAGGAGAAGAACAAGATCTCGATGATCTCCGACGTGACGGCCGCCGACGACACCACCCTCACCGTGACGCTGTCTGAGCCGGTGGCCACGTTCCCGGCCGCGCTGGTGTGGGTGAAGATGATCGATGCTTCGAATGTCGACTCGATCGATAAGGATCCGATCGGCACGGGTCCCTACGTGGTGTCCAAGTTCACCCCCGACGACAGCGTGACGCTCGTGCCGAACGAGAAGTACTTCGGTGACAAGCCCGCACTCGATGAGATCACCATCGTCAAGGCCGCCGAGTCAACCGCGGCCGTCACGGGCCTCCGATCGGGCGACATCGATGTGCTGTGGTCTGTGCCGCAGGGCGACGTCGCCCAGCTCGAGTCGGGCGGCGACATGGTGATGGTGCGCCCGAAGAGCCCCAGCCAGTGGCCCTCGTGGGAGATGGACACCACCTCGGCACCCTTCAACGATGTGCGCGCTCGTCAGGCGCTCGCCTACGCGACCGACCGCCAGGCGATCCTGGACGCCGCATACTCCGGTCAGGGCGTCGTCTCGCCCACCAACAGCGCGCTGAACGCCGAGAACTCCTGGTTCGGCGGCGACCTGGTCGACTACAGCTACGACCTGGACAAGGCGAAGGAGCTGTTCGCCGAGGCCGGCGTGAAGGAGGGCGACACGCTCACCTGGTGGGGCGTCGCCGGTCAGTACCCGGAATGGAACACCAGCGGTGAGATCCTGCAGGCGAGCCTCAAGGAGATCGGCATCACCCTGAAGATCGACAACAACGACATCGGAACCTGGGTGGACAAGTTCTACCCGGCGGGCAAGAGCTACCCGGCCACGATCGTGCCGAACTTCCAGTCCACGCCCACGGAGCCGGCGTACTCGCTGAACTTCTACCTGCCCGGTCGCTGCGAGTGCAACTGGAGCGACGACGACTTCTCCACCGCGTTCTCCGCCGCGATGGCAGAGCCGGATGAGAAGGCCCGGAAGGAGAAGTGGGGCTCCGTGCAGGAGATCATCAACCAGCAGGTTCCGCTGATCGTGCCGCTGCAGTCCACCGTTGTCACCGCCACGGGTGACAAGGTCACCGGTGTCTGGGTCGAAGGCGGTGGCCAGCTCCACCTCGAAGGCGCGGCGCTTCAGTGATCGCACAGACCACACGGCGGGTGGCGATCAGCATCGCGATGCTGATCGCCACCTCGCTGATCATCTTCATCGTCCTGCGGCTGCTGCCGGGAGATCCCGTCATCACCCGCCTCGGCTCGACCCCGGGCGTCGACGCTGCCATGATCGAGCGTCTCCGCCAGGAGGCGGGCCTCGACGCCCCCGTGATCCAGCAGTATCTCACCTGGATCGGCGGACTAGTTCGCGGCGATTTCGGGCAGAGCTACTTCAATCAGTTCTCGGTCACCGAGCTGATCGGGCAGCGCCTGCCGGCCACGCTCGAACTCACCTTCCTCGGCATCCTGCTCGCGGTGGTCATCGCGATGCCGCTGGGCGTGCTGGCATCGCTTCGCCCGCTGGGCGTGGTGGACCGCATCGTCACGGCCTTCTCCACCGTGGGAATGGCCCTGCCGCAGTTCCTCATCGGCATTGCGCTGATCATCGTGTTCGCGGTGCAGACCAAGCTGCTGCCCGCGCGCGGCTACACGCCGTTCGAGGAGGATCCGGGTGAGAACCTGGTGCGCATGGTGCTGCCAGCCCTCACGCTCGCGATTGCCGCAGCGCCGCTGCTGATCCGCTACCTCCGGGCCTCGATGATCGAGGTGCTGGACTCGTCGTACATCCGCACGGCCACCGGCAAAGGACAGTCGCGGTGGGGTGTGGTGATCGGCCACGGGCTGCGCAATGCGCTCATCCCCAGCCTCACCATGCTCGGACTCATCGTGGGCTACACGCTGGGCGGCGTGGTCATCGTGGAGTACGTGTTCGGCATCCCGGGTCTCGGTTCGCTCGCGATCGACGCGGTCTTCAAGCGCGACTACGCCGTGCTGCAGTCCGTCGTGCTCCTCATCTCCGCGATGTTCATCATCACCACCCTGATCGTCGATCTGCTCTACGGCGTCCTCGATCCCCGCCTCCGGACGAAGGGTCGTCATGGCTGACACACTCATCCCGGTGACCGCTCCGGTGCGCGCGGCGCGTCGGCGGCGGCCGCCGATCCTCACGATCATCTCCGCGAGCGTGCTGGGGCTCATCGTGCTGGCGAGCATCCTGGCGTCGATCGTGGCTCCCTACGATCCCTCGGCGCAGTCGCCCGACCGTCTGGTCGGTCCGAGTGGCGCGCATCTGCTCGGCACGGACGAGCTGGGGCGCGACCTGCTCAGCCGCATCCTGTTCGGCGGTCAGCTGACCATCTTCATCGCACTGGGTGCCACGGTGCTCGCGATGCTGCTGGGCCTCGTCTGGGGTATGGCAGCGGCCTTCCTCGGTGGCTGGCTGGACGAGCTGCTGATGCGCCTGGCCGACACCGTGATGGCGATTCCGCAGATCCTGTTCGCGCTGGTGTTCGTCTCCGCCTTCGGCGCCGATCCGGTCAAACTCGCCGTGATCGTGGGCATCCTGCTCACGCCGACGACGGCGCGACTGGTGCGCTCCTCCGTGCTCACCGAGCTGAAGGAGGATTACTTCACCGCGGCGGTCGCGTTCGGCGCCTCGCGTTCGCGTCTGGTGCTGACGGAGGTCCTTCCGAACGTCCGCGGAGCGATCGTCGTGCAGGCGGCGATCAATGCGGCCAACGCGATCCTGCTGGAGGCGTCGCTCAGCTTCGTCGGCCTCGGCATCGCGCCACCGGAGGCCACCTGGGGCACGCTCGTGCAGCAGGGCTACCAGAAGATGTACCAGTCGATCGGCTACGTGATCTTCCCTGCCCTGTTCATCTTCATCACCATCTGGCTGCTCAATGTGCTGGCTGACCAACTCGGCGGCGGCGAGAAGAAGGGGGTGCGCTGATGAGCGTGGAACCCGTGCTGGACATCCGCGGACTCACCGTCTCCTACGGATCCGCGACGCCCGTGAAGGGCATCGACCTGCAGGTCGCGCCTGGCGAGAAGCTCGGCCTCGTGGGCGAATCCGGATCCGGGAAGTCGCTCACCGCCCTGTCGGTGATGCGCCTGAACGCCGGTGCGCGCCTCGGCGGCGAGATCCGCTTCCAGGGTCGGGACCTGCTGGCCCTCAGCGAGCGGGAGATGGCGAAGCTGCGCGGCGGTGAGATCGCGATGGTCTATCAGGATCCGATGAGCTCGCTCAACCCGGTGCTCACCATCGGCGCCCAGCTCATCGAGGCTGTCCGTCTGCACGACCGGGTCTCGCGCCAGGCCGCGCACGCGCGCGCCGTCGAGCTGCTCACCGACGTCGGGGTGCCGTATCCCGAGGAGCGCATGGCGCAGTACCCGCACGAGTTCTCCGGCGGCATGCGACAGCGCGTCATGATCGCGATGGCGATGTCCTCGCGTCCGAAGCTGCTGATCGCGGACGAGCCGACCACCGCGCTGGACGTCACCACGCAGTCGCGCATCATCGACCTGCTGGATCGGCTGGCCGCGGAGTACGGCACGGCGGTGGTGCTGATCACGCATGACCTCGGGATCGCGGCCGGATTCTGCGAGCGCATCCAGGTGCTTCGTCACGGTCGCACCGTGGAGATCGGCGCGGTCGACGACGTATACGCGCGACCGCAGGATCCGTACACGCAGGCGCTGATGGGCGCGGTCGTCGATCTCACCATCGACGTGGACCGGCCGATTCCGACGGCGGTGGAGGTGCTGGAGCGGGGGACGGATGCCATCGTCGCCGAGTCCCTGCCGCCGCGCGAACCCGGCGATGTGCTGCTGTCGGTTCGTGATGTCACGAAGCGGTTCCGGCTCGGCTCTGGCCGCGTGGTCACGGCGGTGGATGGCGTCAGCTTCGACGTGCGCCGCGGGGAGACCTTCGGCCTGGTGGGGGAGTCGGGATCGGGGAAGTCCACCGTCTCGAAGGCGGTGCTCGCTCTGAACCCGATCGACGATGGTGCGGTGGCGTTCGACGGCGTCGACCCGCACCGCATCGGCGGCGGGGAGCTTCGCCACCTGCGTCGACGCATGCAGATGGTGTTCCAGGACCCGTTCTCCGCGCTCAATCGGCGTCAGCGGGTGAGCGAGCTGATCGCGGCACCGCTGAAGGCGCACGGCATCGGCACGAAGGCGTCGCGTGCCGAGAAGGTGCGTGAGATGCTCCAGCTCGTTGGCCTTGGCGACGAGTTCGCCGAGCGCTACCCGCGCGAGATGTCGGGCGGACAGTGTCAGCGTGTATCGATCGCGCGCTCCCTGGCGCTGGAGCCGGACTTCATGGTGCTGGACGAATCGGTCTCCGCGCTCGACGTGTCCATCCAGGCGCAGGTGCTGAACCTACTGCGAGCGCTGCAGCGCGAGCTCGGACTGACCTACCTCTTCATCAGTCACGATCTCGCGGTGATCCGCTACATGTCGAGCACTGTCGCCGTGATGCAGCAGGGCAGAATCGTGGAGATGGGCTCGCGGGACGACCTGTTCGCCGACCCGCAGCACGAGTACACCCGATCGCTGATGGCGGCGATTCCCGTGGCGGATCCAGTGCAGGAGCGCGAGCGTCGGCGGCTGGCCGCGGAGCTCGACGAGCGGACCGGAGCCTCCACCACCACGCTGCTGACGAAGGGACGGTCATGACCGGACTGAACGAGCGGATCCCGGTGCCGGCCGCCGATCTGGAAGCGGGCGTCGCGCGCCGGATGATCGATCCGCCGATCGGCATCCGAGCGCGCAACTGGGGGCCGGCGGACTGGAACGCCTCGGAGGGCCAGCATCGACACATGACGCTGACGGCCGTGGCCTTCCGCTCGGCGGGCGGCTTGGACGGCGCTTCGGACGGTGATGAGCCCGTCGTACTGATCACGGCGGACGCGACGTGGTGGCGCCGGGTGGCGGATGAGATCGGCGTGCGCTCCGCCGTCCTCGCCGCCACCGGCCTGCCGCCCGAACGTCTGATCATCTCGCTCAGCCACACGCACGCCGGCCCGGTGCTGTGCGCGGCGGACACGCATCTCGAGGGTGGGGAGCTGATCCCCGGCTATCTGGAACACTTCGCCGCCCAGGCCTCCGACGCCGCCCGCGAGGCGCTCGATGCGCTCGCGCCGGCGCGTCTGGAGTGGGCGGTTGGGCGGTGCTCGCTCGCGGGCAACCGTGAACTCACGCTGGATGGCCGCGCGCTCGTGGCGTTCGCGCCGGAGGAGACCGCGGACGACACCGTGCTGGTCGGTCGCCTCACCCGCGATGGCGCGGCCCTCGCCACCATCGTCAACTATGCGTGCCACCCCACCACGCTCAGCTGGCAGAACCGGCTGATCTCGCCGGACTACGTCGGGGCGATGCGCGACCTGGTCGAGGACGCCACGGGTGCGCCAGTGGCATTCCTGCAGGGAGCATCCGGCGAGCTGGCCCCACGCGAGCAGTACACCGGCGATCTCGCCGTGGCCGATCGCCACGGGTCTTCCCTGGGCCATGCGGTGCTCGCAGCTCTCGCGTCGCTGCCGGTGCCAGGGACCGCCCTGCAGCTCACGGGCGTCGTCGAATCCGGTGCACCCCTGGGCATGTGGCAGGCCACTCCCGTTGCCGCAGACACCGCGGTGGCCGTGGTGAACGCGGCTGTCGAGCTGGACCTGGTCGATCTCCCCTCCCTGGACGAGCTGGCCGAACAGTGGGCCGACATCGACGCGCGCAGCCGCGAGGAGCGCCTGCTGCGGGCACGAAACCTCCGGGAGGGCTACATCGACGGCCCCACCGTTCAGCACCCGGTCTGGGTGTGGCGACTTGGCGGTGCGGTGCTCGTGGCTCACCCCGGCGAGGCATACTCGCATCTGCAGACCGCTCTGCGAGCGCGCTTTGCGGACCATGCCGTCGTTGTTGCGAACCTCAGCAATGGTCCGGGTTTCGTCTACCTCCCCAGCGACGACGCGTATGAACGCGGCGCCTATCAGGCCTGGCAGACGCCGCTTGCCGCCGGGTCGCTGGCGCGTCTCGAAGGCCACGCCGCAGACCTCATCGCGTCGGTCGTGTGAGCAGGGCAGAACCAGTGTTCGCAGGACAGAAACGCAGGACAGAACCAGTGTTCGCAGGCCAGAAGAACCGCAGGACAGAACCAGTGTTCGCAGGACAGAACCAGTAATCACAGGACAGAAGAACCGCAGGACAGAACCAGTACTCGCAGGACAGAACCGACTCCCGCATACAGAACCACGCCGCAGCACTGAACCGACACTCGCGATCTCATCGCGGTGCCGGGATGAACACCACACCGCAGGACAGAAGAAGGACCCGCTCATGACCGAATCCGCACCCATCGCCGTCATCACCGGAGGAGCCGCCGGCATCGGCTGGCAGATCGGTCAGCGCCTCGCTGCGGACGGCTACCGTGTCGTCGCGGCGGATCGTGTGCCTGGCCTCACCGCCGAGGAGAACGCCGCGGGGGTGATCTGGCGCGAGCTGGATGTCACCGATCCCGTGGCCGTCGACCGCGTGTTCGGTGACATCGAGGCGGAGCTCGGTCCTATCGCGGTGCTCGTGAACAACGCGGGAATCCAGCGCCACCGCGGCATCGAAGATCTCACCTGGGACGAGTGGGCGGCCGTGGTCAACGTGAACCTGCACGGTGTCTTCGCGTGCCTGCAGGCCGCGGGTCGGCGCATGCTGGCGAACGGTGGCGGCCGCATCGTCAACATCTCCTCGATCTCGTCGCGCGGCTCGGCGGGACGCGCGCCCTACGCCACGACCAAGGCTGCCGTCATCGGTCTCACCTCCACTGCGGGAGCCGAATGGGCCGCCCGTGGCGTGCGGGTCAACGCCGTCGCACCGGGATATGTCGACACCGGCGTGTTCCAGCAGGGTGTGGCCGCGGGCACGCTCAACCCCGCCACGATTCTGGCGCGTATTCCCGCCGGCCGGCTCGCCGACGCCAGTGAGATCGCCGCAGCGGTCAGCTTCCTGGTGTCTGACGACGCCAGTTATATGAACGGACAGACCCTGTACGTCGACGGCGGGTTCATGGTGGACTACGGCGTGCCCCTCGCGAAGAAGCCCGAGTGATGACCCTCACCGACGTGAGCGCCGCCACCGCGGTGCTGCCCCTGCCGCAGCCGTTGCGCCTGGGGGCGATGACGGTGACGCGGCGCGAGTACTCCGCGGTGCGAGTAACCGATGACGCGGGTCGTGCCGGCCACGCGTACTGTCTCAGCCGAGAAGCGCCGATGGCGGAGATCGTGCGGCGACTGGTCGCCTCCCACGCCGTAGGCGCAGATGCGGACGATCCCGCCGACACGTGGGATCGGATGCTGCGGGGCAGTGCCATCGTCGGACGAGTGGGGCTCGTGCGTCGCGCGATCGGCCTCGTCGACGTCGCCGCATGGGACGTGGCGGCCCAGCGCGCCGGGGTTCCGGTCTGGCAGCTCATCGGTGAGAGCGGCGACCCCCGAGATGCCATGCTCGTCGCGGCATACCCGTCGGCGGATCGTGCGCCGCGAGAGGTCGCCGACGAGGTGCTCGCGCAGGCGTCCGGCTGGAAGCGTGTGAAGATCTCACGCATGCCGGATCCCGCATATATGCGCGAGCTCATCGGAGTCCTGAACGATGAGCTGCCCGCGCAGACCGGTCTCGTCGTCGATGCCGGCTTTGGCTGGCGCGACGCGGACGAGGCGATCGCAGAGGTGCGACAGTGGGGCGACATCCGGTTGGACTGGCTGGAGGATCCGCTGCTTCCCGAAGACGCCCAGGGCTGCGCCCGCATCCGCCGCGAGAGCGGATTGCCGATCTCGGTGGGCGACGAGGTCACCGACCCGGAGGTGCTGCGGCGACTGGTCACCATTGGGAACGTGGACGTGCTGCGGCTGGACGTCATCGCCGTGGGCGGGATCACGCCGGCGCGCGAGCTGATCGCGTGGGCTCGAGAGCGCGGTGTCCCGGTTTCGGGACACGTGTATCCCGAGGTGACGTCACATCTGGGCATCGAGGTCGAGACGTTCGCGCGCGGCGGCAATCCCTACGATCCGGCGCCGACTCTCGTCGTAGGCGGCCCGCGCTTCGATGGCCGGGTCACGCCAATTGCCGTGCCAGGACTGGGGTTCTCCCTCGATCCGTCACGCTTCGACTTCACCCCCTCAGGAAGGCACTGATATGCGACACGACCAGGAACACCGCAGCGTCGTGGTGACCGGAAGCGGCAAGGGCATCGGCCGCGCCATCGCCGAACGACTCACCGCCGACGGCTGGATCGTGGTGGGGCTGGAGCGCTCCGCCGGCTCCGGCAGTCTTGAATCCGGCGCTGTCGCCGCCGTCGTCCTGGGGGACTCGTCGGATGTCGCGACGCACGAGCGGGCCGCCGCCGAAGCCACGGCGCGCGCACCACTCGCCGGCTGGGTCAACAACGCCGGCATCACCCGTGCCACTCCGCTGCACGAGCTGAACACTGAAGCGGTGCGTGAGATCGTCGACATCAACGGCCTCGGTTATATCTGGGGCTGCTCGGTGGCGGTGCAGACCTTCCTCGCCCAGTCCAGCGGCGGCGCGATCGTGAACATCGGCTCCATCCACGGCCGCGCGGGACACCCCGAGTATGCCGCATACGAGTTCACCAAGGGCGGCATCGACGCCCTCTCCCGCAGCGTCGCGGTGACGTACGGCGGGGCGAACATCCGCTGCAACACCCTCGCTCCCGGCGGCGTCCGCACCCCGCACCTGGAGGCGCAGATCGCCAACGCTGCTGATCCCGTGGCCGAGGAACGCGCGCTCTCGGAAGGACCGCCGATGGGTCGCATCGCCACGGCGGAGGAGGTCGCCGCCTTCGCAGCCTTCCTCCTGTCGGACGAGACCCCGTACCTCACGGGACAGTCGATCGCCGTGGATGGTGGGTGGACCTCCGGCTTCGGTGATCTGTCCCTCCGCCCCTCCATCGCCGCGTATTACCCGCCCCGCGGCTGAGCCCGCGTCGTCCGGGCTGCTCCGGGACCACGGGTCGACCCACCGGTGCTTGAGCGCGCGCCGTCGCGACGTGAGCTACGCCTGAATCGCCGAACCTGGGTGCGGTCAGCGGCGAGATCCGTCAGCCCCGCGAAGAATGTGCTCCGAAACGAGGACGATGACGCGTGCGTGCCGCAAGAGTGCGGGTTTCGTCCTCGTTTGGCGCATATGTCCTCGTTTCGCGACACTGCGCAACGTCGGTTCTCACGGGATCCTCTGCCGGGGGCACGCGCGTTTTGCTTCGGTCACCTCTACCGCTGCTGAGACCACGCGCGCGCCGGCGCCGGACCTGGGGGCAAGCGTCGCCTTTGGCGAGCACGGTGATCGCCGGCGGGCGTGCTTCGAAACGAGGATGATGACGCGTACGTACCGCTTGCGGGCGGGTTTCGTCCTCGTTTGGCGTAAATGTCCTCGTTTCGCGACACCCGCGACACCCGAGATGACGTGCTCGCGTCGTGTCGGGCGCACCCGAACCTCCGCGCCGGGGGCTTACGCCTTCAGCATCGACGCGCGCGCGATGCGACCTTCGGCAACGTCGAACGTCGCGATCGTCTCCGTGGACACGCCCGCGTTGATGACGTACTCCCGCGCGATCACCCACCGCTCGCCGAACAGCACCGTGGAGTCGATCACGCACGACAGCTCGGGGTTCTGGAGTCGCGGCTCGTAGAACGCACGGATCGCTGCTGCTCCCATGATCGGATCGGCGGCGACGCCGGTGATCATCGCGTCCTCCGCATAGGTGGCCACGAAGGCGTCCAGGTCGTGCGCGTTGAAGGCGTCCAGCTGCGCGAGAACGGTGTCATGTGCGGTGCGGTCAGTCAATGCGGGTGCCTCCGTTGGCGTCGTACGTGGCGCCGGTGACGAACGCCGCGCGCGGGGAGGCCAGACCCGCGATGATCCAGGCGATGTCCTCGGGCTGGCCGAACGCGCCGAGCGGAATGCCGGCTTCCAGCTTCGTTCGGGCCTCGGGAGTGAGGTTCGCGGTGATCGCGCTGTCCACTGCGCCGGGCGTCACCGCGTTGACACGGATGCCCTCGGACGCGAGGTGGCGGGCGAAACTGCGGGTGAGCGCCAGGATCGCGCCCTTGCTGGCGGCATAGTGCATGCCGGTCGCGAGCGCTCCGACCTGTCCGGCGATCGACGCGACGTTGATCACACTGCGATCGCCCTCGGCCGCGCGCAGCAACGGGAGGGCCGCGCGCGTGAGCCAGAATGTGCCGCGTGCGTTGGTCTCCATCACGAAGTCCCACTCGTCCAGATCGATGTCGGGGTAGGCGGTGTACGGGCACACGCCGCCGTTGTTCACCAGCACGTGAAGATGGCCCCACGCCTCGGTGATCTCGGCGACGAGCGCGTCCACCGATGCGGCATCACGCAGGTCGAGGCGGGAGACGTGAACCTCCGTCGCGCCGGCCTCACGGCATCGCGCCGCGACATCCGCCGCAGCCTCTTCGCGACCCGTGTAGGTGATCCAGAGGGCATGGCCTTGTGCCGCCACTTCGAGGGCGACAGCGGTCCCGATACCGGAACTCGCACCCGTGATGAGAGAACGTCGTGCTGTCATGCAGAAATGCTATAGCATTTTCCGCATGACAGCCTCTCGTGTGCTCGTGACCGATTGTGACCTGCCCGGCACCCCCGTCGAGGACGCGCTCTCCGCCGCTGGTATCGACGCCGCACGCGCTGCGGAAGCCACCCCCGACGTCTTCGCCGACGCGGGCGCCGAGGTCGAGGCGCTCGTCGTCCAGTGGGCGCGAATCACGGGAGAGGTGATGGACACGATGCCGAAGCTGCGCATCATCTCCCGGCTCGGCATCGGCTACGACATGATCGACGTCGACGCGGCCACGGCGCGCGGCATCGCCGTCGCGAACACGCCCAGCTACTGCATCGAGGAGGTCGCCGCGCACACCGTCGCGATGATCATGGCGGAGGCTCGCGGCCTCGCGTCCTACGATCGTGCAGTGCGCGAGGGCACGTGGCGCGCCGTCGACGCCCGTCCCGCCGCCGTCCGCCCCTCTGCCACGACCGTATCCGTGCTGGGATTCGGCCGCATCGGCTCGCTGGTGGCGCGCTCGCTCCGTGGCATCGGCTTCCGCGTCCTCGTGGCCGACCCCTACGCCTCGGTCGACGCGATCGCCGCAGCGGGGTGCGAGGCGGCGACCATCGCTGACGCGGTTGCCGCCGCCGACGTGCTCACCCTGCACGTTCCGCTGACGGCCGAGACTCATCACCTCATCGATGCGGCGGCCCTGGCCACGATGCGCGCTGGTGCGGTGATCGTGAACACCTGCCGCGGGCCATTGGTCGACGAAGATGCGCTGGTCGCGGCGCTGGATGCGGGAACGATCGCCGGTGCGGCGCTGGACGTCTTCGCCGCGGAACCGCTGCCCACCGAGAGCGTATTGCGCGGCCGGGACGACGTGCTCCTCACCCCGCACGCCGCCTGGTACTCGCCGGAAGCTCTCGTTGATCTGCCTATCCACGCCGCGCAGAACGTCATCGACTTCCTCTCGGGAAGTGCGGGGGCCGCCATCGTGAACCGCGACTACGCCCGGGTGGCCGCCGGGAACTGAACCCCGGCAGACTGGGCGAGATTGGGCGGTCGGCGCGGTCTGCCGCGCACCAGTGCAGGGACGGCCGATCGACCACTGGCCTTCCGCGCCAGGACGGCGCGGCCGAATGCGTGATGCCGCGCGAGAGATGAGGAGTCACCATGCCGTTGATGCGTCTGGGTATGGCCGATCGAGCACTGACCTTCCGCGCCAGGACGGCGCGGCCGAACGTGCGATGCCGTGCGAGAGATCAGGAGTCACCATGCAGTTGATGCGTCTGGGTACCGCCGGAGCAGAGCGTCCGTTCGTCCGTGACGATCAGGGCGTGCTGCGCTCGCTGTCGTCGCTGACAGCCGAGATCGACGGCGCTTTCCTCGCAGCCGACGGGATCGCCCGCACCCGCGCGGCGCTCGCGGCCGGGGAGCTCCCTGCGGAGCCGGAGGCTGAGCAGCTGCGGATCGGGGCGCCGATCGCGCGGCCGATGGCGGTTGTCTGTGTCGGGATGAACTACGCCGCTCACGCCGCCGAGTCTGGTTCTCTTCCTCCCGAGCGTCCGGTCATCTTCTTCAAGCACCCCAACACGGTCGTGGGTCCCGACGACGACGTTCTGCTTCCGCCGGATTCGCAGCGCAGCGACTGGGAGGTCGAACTGGGTGTGGTGATCGGGCGTCGTGCGCGCTATCTCGCGTCGCCGGAGGCCGCGCTCGAGGCGATCGCGGGATATGTCGTGTCCAACGACGTGTCCGAGCGCGAGTACCAGATCGAGGTGTCGGGCGGACAGTGGTCCAAGGGCAAGTGCGCCGAGACGTTCAATCCGCTCGGGCCCGCGCTCGTTCCCGCCGACGAGGTCGATCCGCAGGCGCTCCGACTCCGCAGCTTCGTCAATGGCGAGCCCCGTCAGGACTCCAGCACCGCCGACATGGTGTTCTCGGTCGCGCGGCTCGTGTGGGAGCTGAGCCAGTACATGGTGCTGGAGCCGGGTGACCTCGTGAACACCGGCACGCCGGAGGGCGTCGCGCTGTCGGGTCGGTTCGAGTACCTGCAGGACGGCGACGAGATGCGCATCGAGATCGACGGGCTGGGCACGCAGACCCAGCGCGTCCGCCGCGCCACGGTCTGACCCCATAACCCGCGAGACTTCCGTCTGTGGGTGAGAATCCCCGCGTTGCGCCGATTGTCGTCCACAGACGGAAGTCTCGCGGGTGTGCTATCCGGCGTAGGGGGTGACGGGGAGGCCGGTGACGCCGGGGGTCGCGGCGAAGAGCGCTCCGGCAAGCGGATCGTCGGTGATGCCCTGGCGGGAACTGGTGATGTACAGCGTTCGCAGATCATCGCCGCCGAACGCGCACGCCGTGGTGCGCGCGGTCGGGACCTCGATGCGCTCGCGCAGCACGCCGTTGGCGTCGAAGCCCAGCACACCGTGCCCATCCCACAGCGCCACCCACACCGACCCGTCCGCAGCGACAGTCAGGCCGTCCGGATGCCCCAGCACCGGGTCGATCACGGCGAACGGACGTCGGTCTACCAGCCCGTCAGGGGTCACATCGCAGACGTCCACGCGGCCGGTCGCGGTGTCGACGTAGTAGCCCAGGGATCCGTCGGGAGAGGTGTCGAAGCCGTTGGAGACCGTGACAGGGGAGAACTGCACGCGCACGTCGTCACCGGTGATACGCCAGAACTGTGCGGCGTCGGTGGTTCCCTCATACGCCATCGATCCGGCGTAGAGGCGGCCGGCGCGGTCGGTACCCGCATCGTTCAGCCGAATCGTCGGATCGTTCAGCAACCGCACCAGCTCGACGGGAATCGTCTGCGGATCATCCGCGCCGAGAAGCGCGTGCTCCCCGCCCACCACCCAGCCGCCGTTGCTGCGCGGGCGCAGGAATCCGGTGAACGCATCGACGTGCATCCGCGCCACGTCGCCGCCCGGCAACAGCGTCAGCACGTCACCGCGGCTGCCATCCACGAATCGCAGACCGCCCCAGCCGGGCCACCACACCGGGCCCTCGCCGTGCTCCGCCACTGCCGCCGTCACCTGTTCTGCACGCACGGTCCCAGCCTAGAAGCACTGGTGCCGACGATGACGCGCAGCCGGTCCCGTGCCGACCGGATTCACTGTCCGACCCCACCGCTAGCCTGGAGGGCATGGCGGATGTGATCACGGGGAACGACGGAATTGCGCGCTGCGCCTGGGCGGGGCACGAGGAGATCTACACCCGCTACCACGATGAGGAGTGGGGCCAGCCGATGCATGGCGACCAGCGCCTCTTCGAGAAGGTGACTCTCGAGGGATTCCAAGCCGGACTCAGCTGGATCACCATTCTTCGCAAGCGCGAGAACTTCCGCGCGGCGTTCCACGGGTTCGATCCCGAGCAGATCGCCCGCTACGACGAGAGCGACGTCGAGCGCCTGCTCGCAGACGCCGGCATCGTGCGCAACCGGGCGAAGATCCACGCGGCCATCGGCAACGCCCGCGTCCTCATCGAGATGGCTCCGGGGGAGTTCGATGAGCTCATGTGGTCGTTCGCGCCCGCGACGCATGTCGCTCCGGAGTCCTTCGCCGATGTCCCGGCACAGACCGCGGAGTCGAAGGCGATGAGCAAAGAGCTGCTGCGTCGGGGGTTCCGCTTCGTCGGCCCCACCACCATGTACGCCCTGATGCAGTCCGCCGGCATGGTCGACGATCACGTGCGGGGCTGTCACCGAGGGGCGACCCTCGCCCCCTCCGTGCAGGAATAGCCTGAAAGAGCCGACGCGCGGGTCGACAGACGAGGAGCACCATGGACTACGGTCACGACCTCCGCTTCGGAAGCTTCATCACGCCCACGGCATCGCCCGCGCAGAATCCGGTGGTGCTGGCACAGGTGTCGGAGGCCGCTGGGCTGGACCTGGTCACCTACCAGGACCATCCGTATCAGCCCGCGTTCCTCGACACCTGGACGTTGATGGCGTATGTCGCGGCGGTGACGGAGCGCATCCACATCGCCGCCAACGTGATCAACGTGCCGCTGCGCATGCCCACCCTGCCGCGCGCCGCGGCCTCGCTCGATCTGCTCTCCGGTGGCCGATTCGACCTCGCGCTCGGTGCCGGAGCCTTCTGGGATGCCATCGCGGCGATGGGCGGACCTCGCCGCACCGCCGGCGAGGCGGTGACCGCGCTGGAAGAAGCCATCCGCATCGTGCGCGACACCTGGCGCACCGATGCCCGGGGCGGGGTGTTCCACGACGGCCCCGCCTATCCGGTGCATGGCGCGAAACGAGGCCCGCGCCCCGCGCACGACATCCCGATCTGGATCGGTGCACTGAAGCCGCGAATGCTGCGACTCATCGGGCGCACGGGTGACGGCTGGCTGCCCTCCGAGTCGATGATGCAGCCGGGCGACCTGGATGAGGGCATGGTGCGTATCGACGATGCCGCGCGCGCGGCCGGGCGTGAACCCGAGCAGATCCGCCGCCTGCTCAACATCGGGCCCGAAGCCGACACTCGGTCCTGGGCGCACCGCCTCGCCGCGCTCACCCTGAACAGCGGCGTGAGCACCTTCATCCTGGCCTCTGACGACCCGCAGACCCTGCACCGGTTCGGTCAGGAGGTCGCGCCGGCCGTCCGTGAACTGGTGGAGCATGAGCGCGCCGCCCGCGGTACGGCGGCCGCCGACACGCGCTCTCGCTCCGTGCGGGCTGCCCGCGTGGCCGGTATCGCCTATGACGACGTCCCCGCCGGGTTGCGCGCGATCGAGCCGGGAGACTTCGACTACGCCAACGTGCGCAACACCTACACGCGCGGGGGCAGCCCCGCACTCGTGCTGCTGCCCGAGGACACCGCCCAGGTCTCCGAGGCCGTCCGCTTCGCCGCACGACACCCGGACGTCCCGCTCTCGGTGCGCAGCGCCGGGCACGGGATCAGTGGGCAGAGCACCAACGACGGTGGACTGGTGATCAACCTGCGCGCACTGAACAGCATCGAGGTGCTGGACGAAGAGCGCCGGCTGGTCCGCATCGGCGCGGGAGCGCGCTGGAGCGAGGTGGCCGCGGCCCTCGGGGAGCACGGATGGGCGCTCTCCTCCGGCGACTCCGGCGGAGTGGGCGTCGGCGGTCTCGCCACCGCAGGAGGCATCGGCTATTTCTCGCGCGAATACGGTCTCACGATCGATCGACTCCGTGCGGCGCAGATCGTGCTCGCCGACGGGAGCAAGCATCGAGTGGACGCTGAGCACGATGCCGACCTCTTCTGGGCGGTGCGCGGGGCTGGAGCCAACATGGGTATCGTCACGCATTTTGACTTCGAGGCGATCGAGGTCGGGCCCATCGGCCACGCGCGCCTGATCTATGACGCCAGCGATCTGGAGGAGCTGTTCACCGTGTGGGGTCGGGTGGTCACCGAATCACCGCGTGACACCACGGCTTTCTTGACTGTTGCGCCACAGCGCGGTGGTCGCTTCATCGCGATCGCAGCGATCGTGGTGGATCAGGCCGACCCGGACATCGTGCTGTCGCGCCTGCAGCCGTTCGCGCAGGTCGCACCGATTCTCGATCAGTCCGCGCATATCACCACCTACGCGCAGGTGGTTGCGGGTGCTGATGACGGTCCGCAGCAGGGGCAGGGCGCGCCCATCACGCGGTCGGGACTGTTCCGGGATCTCTCGCCCGAGGTCGTGACGGCGGCGGCAGCTCTGGTGCGCAGCGGGCAGACCCCCTTCTTCCAGATTCGCGCGCTCGGCGGTGCCGCATCCGACGTCGACGCCGACGAGACCGCCTTCGCTCACCGCGAGGCACAGCTCTCCCTCGTCGCATTCGGCAGCGACGCGGACCGACTCGGCCTGATGTGGGAGCCGCTGGGAAGCCACTCCATCGG
This sequence comes from Microbacterium sp. ZW T5_56, assembly GCF_044987425.1. NCBI lineage: Bacteria > Bacillati > Actinomycetota > Actinomycetes > Micrococcales > Microbacteriaceae > Microbacterium > Microbacterium sp. ZW T5_56. The sequence continues at coordinate 28,462 of NZ_JBJDRI010000032.1, forward strand.
CCTGTACACGAGCTTCGAGGCCTCCAATCGGCCCGCGCGCATCGACGAGGCATTTCCGCCGCACGTCCTGGCCCGACTCCGACGCATCAAGCAGCGGGTCGACCCGCATCGCCTGTTCCGCGACAACTTCCCCGTGGGCTCTGACGCTTCTGAATGAGTTTGCCCCAGCCTGTGGATAGACGGCCATCGGGGCGACACGGATGTCTGCGGCGCCGGGTAGGCTGATCTGACCGTTCCGCTTTGGGGAAAGCTGCGGAATAATCCGCGGGGAACGGTGCGAAAGGGAAGTTGGGGTGCCGCGTGGGGACGGCGAAAACATGGATGGGCCGACGCCGCACGGCGATCGCCACCACTGTGGCGATGATCGCCGCGGGTGTCACCGTGGCCACCATGGCGATCGCCTACGACGGAACGCCTGCTGCCGAGATCGAGCTCAATGACGGCGGCGTGTGGATCACGAAGCAGAGTGCGCTCGTCGTCGGCCATGTCAACCCCAGCGCCGCGGTCCTCGATGGCGTGGCGCGCTCGCAGGCTACCGACTACGACGTGCTTCAGTCCGGCTCCACGGTTCTGATCACCTCAGCCGGCCAGGTCGGTGTGCTCGACCCGGTCAGCTACACGGTGCGAGGGCCGGTGGCTGTGCCCGCGACCGCGCAGATCTCGCTGGGCGGCACAACGGTGAGCGTGCACGACACCGCAACGGGCGACCTCTGGGTGATGACGGCGTCCGCCCTCGCCGGTTTCTCCGCATCGATGCCGGCCACGCGCACTCTCGGCCCCGGCTCAGTCGTCGTCGTCGACCGCACAGGTACCGTGCATGCGGCGTCGGCGGAATCAGGGGAACTCCTCTCGATCCCGGTTTCCGCGATGGGAAGCGTTGGCGATGTCCAGACGCGCGAACTCGACGCGGTCGACGCGAACGACAAGCTCGCGATCACGGCCGTCGGCTCGGAGGCGGTGGTACTGGATCGCACCTCGCGGACTCTCTACACGGCGACGGGCCGGCTTGCCGAGCTGCCCGAGTCCATCGATGCTGCCGCGCTCGTCCCACAGCAGCCCTCCGATGCCGACCCCGCGGTCCGATTCGCCTCTCCGGACGCCGTGGTGACCGTCCCTCTGGACGGCGGCGACATCGCCGAGCGTGCGCCCGCTACCCCGGGCGGCATCCCGGCGGCACCGGTGCGCATGTCCGGGTGCACCTACGCGGCGTGGGGCGGCACCGCTGCTTTCCTGCGGGAGTGCGCGGATGACGCCGAGCTCATCGATACCAACATCGAGGGCGTCGGCTCCGAGACGGCCCTCACCTTTCGGGTGAACCGGCAGTCGGTGCTGTTGAACGACACCGTCAACGGCGTCGCCTGGATGCTCGATTCCGCCCTGCAGCGGATCGACAACTGGAACGATCTCACCCCGCCAGACGGCGAGAGCGACGAGCGCGGGGACTCCGCGCACGACACTCCGCAGCAGGCGCAGCCCGAACGCGGGGACCAGAACACCGATCCCGTGGCGAATGACGACTTCTTCGGCGTGCGTGCCGGCCGTGCCACCGTCTTGCCGGTCCTGGAGAACGACAGCGATGCCGATGGCGACGTCCTCACCGTGAGCGTCGAGAATCCGTCCACTCAGCTCGGCGCGATGACCCCGATCCTGAACGCGCAGGCGCTGCAGGTGGACATCGCGGATTCCGCTACGGGCACGATGACGTTGCCATACTCCGTCGACGACGGGCGGGGCGGCACCGCCGGCGCGATGGTGACCGTCACCGTGCATCCGTCGTCCCAGAACGGCGCTCCGGAACAGGTGCGCGCCGACCAGATCATCCCGGTGGAGGCTGGTGCCGCCACCACATACAACGTGCTGCCGGACTGGCGCGACCCGGACGGCGATGACATCTATCTCCAGTCGGCCGTGGTCGCCGACGGTGACGAAGTGTCCTTCACCCCGGACGGACGCGTGACGTTTCGCGCCATCGGCGGCACGAGCGGCCCGGTGGACGTCCAGGTCGTCCTGTCGGACGGCACGGCAAGCGCTTCCGGTGCGCTGCGGTTCGATGTTCGCGCCCCCGGGAGCACCACACCCGTCACCAACGCCGATCATGTCGTCACCCGCGTGGGAGAGCAGGTCATCGTCTCGCCCCTTGCGAACGATGTCTCGGCCGGCCAGGATCCGCTGAAGCTGGCGCTCGTCCAAGAGCACGCCACCGCCACGGTGGTGCCCGACTACCTCAACGGCTCCTTCAGCTTCCAGGCAGACTCGCCGGGCACGCGCTACGTCACCTATCGGGTCTCGGCAGGATCGGCCTCGGCGTCGGGTGTCGTCCGCGTCGACGTCGCTGATGCGGCCGGAGCGGCCCAGCCGCCCGTCGCCGTGCAGGATACGGCACTGCTGCCCGTCGGTGGTGAGGTGCTGGTCGGCGTTCTCGACAACGACATCGACCCCGCGGGTGGTGTGCTGGTGGTTCAGTCGATCACCACCGACGATCCCGGCATCTCCATCTCTCTGGTCAACAACCAGACCCTGCGGATCGCGGACACCGGGCTCGCTCAGCAGACGCGGGTGCGCTACGTGATCTCCAACGGCGCGCAGTCCGCCGAGGGCGATGTCATCGTGATCCCGCTCCAGCCATCCACCGATCAGGCAGCACCGCAGGCGGTGCCGGACATCGTGGTGGTGCGCGCCGGCGATGCCGCCACCGCTCACGTCCTCGACAACGATTCCTCGCCGATCCACTCGCCACTGACGCTCTCTCGGGAGCTCCAGGACGTCGTGCCGGCGGACGCTGCCGATCGCATGTTCGTCTCCGGAGACACCGTGCGGTTCCATGCCGGCGCGGAACCGGGCGATGTGCGCGCCCGATATGAGGTCACCGACGCTCTCGGACAGCGCGTCGCAGCCGACGTCACCTTCCAGGTGATCCCTATCGACGAGGCAGACAACGTCGCTCCCACTCCCCGCGATCTCACGGCGCGTGTCATCGCGGGCGGCGTCGTTCCGATCCCGGTTCCGCTCGATGGGATCGACCCTGAGGGGGACTCCGTCGAACTCGTGGGCATCGCCAGCGCTCCTACCCGAGGGCGCGTGATCGCCACAGCGGATGACCGAATTGAGTACGAGGCGTTCCCCGACTCTGCGGGCACCGATCTGTTCACGTACCGGGTGCGCGATCGACTCGGTGCCGAGGCCATCGCCACCGTGCGTGTGGGAATCGCCGGCGCTCTGCCCGACAATCAGGAGCCGTTCGCGGTGGCCGACCATGTGATCGCCGCTCCGGAACGGGTGATCGATGTCAGTCCTCTCGACAACGACAGCGACCCTGACGGCGATACCCCGCTGACGCTGATCCGCGACGCGCTCGTCGTGCCCGCAGACATTCCCGGGCTGGAGGCGCACGTCGATGGCTCCCGTGTCGTCGTCACCACCCCCGCCCTCCCCGACGGCGAGAAGATCCGCACCGCCCTGCAGTACACCGTGCAGGACAGTCGCGGCGCGACCGCCGTCGGAGTCATCGACCTGACCGTCGACAGCACCGTGCCGCTCCAGCCGCCGTTGTCTCGTGATGATCGCATCCGGCTCGAGCAGATCCCCGAGGACCGCGTCGTCTCCGTCGACGTCCGTGCGAACGACACCGATCCGGATGGGACGGCCGCCGCGTTGACGGTGTCCCTTCCCGAAGCGACGGACGCGGAGCTCCAGGCCGATCAGAGTGTTCGCGTCACGGTCGGAGCGCAGCGCCAGCTGATCCCGTACACCGTCACCGATGCCGACGGCCTGCAGGATTCGGCGTTCCTGTTCGTTCCGGCGGTCAATGACCTCCGCCCCGAGCTGTCTGCCACGGCGGGTGCAGTGACGGTGCGATCCGGCGAACTGGTGACCGTGGCCCTCGCCGACTACGTGCGCGCTGAGGGCGGGCTGCCCGTGATGATCGCCGATCGGGATCAGGTTTCGGCGCTGCAAGACGACGGCAGCGGACTGATCATCGATGATCGGACGCTCCAGTACCGCTCGCGAGCGGACTACTCCGGATCAGACGCGCTCACTGTTCTCGTCACCGACGGCGCATCCGCGGACGATCCCGCCGGGCGCACGGCCCTGTTGTCGATCCCGATCACGGTGGTGCCTGCTGACGCGACCAACACTGCGCCGTCCTTCTCCGGCGCCACGATGACGGTGCCACGAGGCGAGACGGCCACGTCGCTCTCTCTCGCCGGTCTCACGCGGGATCCCGATGACGGCGATATGGCAGCGATGACCTACGCCCTGGTGGGGTCCGCGCCGGAGGGCATCACCGCTGCGATCAGCGGAGAGACACTGTCCGCGTCGGCGACGGCCGACGGTGTCGTGGGCCTCGTCGGCAGCATCACGGTGACCGCCACCGACGGCAAGTCCGATCCTGTCGCCGCCACCTTCCAGATCCGCACCACGCGCAGCGAGCGCCCCTTCGCCGTGGCCGTTGCCGACGTCATCACCGACGCCGTCGCGGGCGTCGCGCGCACGATCGATGTCACAGCGAACGACACCAACCCCTATCCAGAGGCACCTCTGCGAGTGGTCGGTGCCACGCGCCTCGCGGGTGCGGGCTCCGTGTCGTTCGAGGGTGCCGAGGTCACCGTCACCCCGGACGCCGACTTCGTCGGAACGCTGACCGTGCGCTACCGCATCGCCGATGGGTCGGATGACGCGGCGCGGCAGGTCGACGGTCTGCTGACCGTGACGGTCCGCGATCGGCCATCCGCTCCCGGTCGACCGACCGTCGGCGGTCTCACGGAGAACTCGGTGGTGCTGTCCTGGAGCCCGCCGGAGTCCAACGGGTCGCCGATCACCGGCTACACCGTGTCCTCCGACGACGGCAGTGTCACCGTGCCGTGCGCATCGACGGCGTGCACGATCGGGTCCCTGCAGGCCGGTCGCGACTACCAATTCCAGGTGACCGCGACGAACGCGGTCGGAACCTCCGCGCCCTCCGCGCTGTCCGATACGGTGCGGCCCGAGGCGCGCCCCGACGCACCCTCCCAGTTGTCCATCACCGCGGCTGACGGCATGATCGTCGCGGGGTGGGCGGCTTCGGCACCGTCCGTGAGCACCTATAACGTGGAGATATCCCCGGCGCCACCTGCGGGCAGCGCAGTGCAGACGGTCAGCGCGACCACCGCGACGTTCACCGGGCTGCAGAACGGAGTCGCCTATCGCTTCCGGGTGCAAGCGCTGACCGATGCCGGCCTGACTTCCGACTGGTCAGCACCGTCGGGGCCCGCCACTCCGTCCGGCCCGCCGAGCGCGCCGACAGCCCCGACCGTCGTCGTGGGTGAGCCCACGGACACGGGTGCCACCCTGACCGTGACATGGCAGGAACCCGCGGCAAACGGCTCGCCGATCACGGGATACGTGCTCACTGTGTTCCGCGATGGTGCCGAGCTCACCCAGCTGTCGTCGACGACGACGACGACAACGGCCGACTATCACGTTGATGGTTCGCGCGAGCAGTACTCGTTCTCGGTGGTGGCCGCCAACGATCGTGGGTTCAGCCCACCCAGTCCGCGGTCGGCACCGGTCAACGCCATCGCCACACCCGGCCAGCCCACCGGAATCGGACTCCTCCCCGGAGATCGCGAGGTGAAACTGCGCTCATTTCCCGCGGTCGCGGGCAACGGTGCCGATCCCTCACAGATCGAATACGAGTACGCTCTGAACGGCGCGCCCTGGCAGGTCCTCGCGGACGGCACCCAGGGAGGCTCGATCGCGGCCACCAACGGCACGGTGTACTGGGTGCAGGTCCGCGCGGTCACCGTCGTGAACGGTAATCGCTACGCCGGGCCCGCATCGGCGAGCTCGAACAAGGTTGTCCCCTCGGGGCCGCCGGCGCCCCCGGACGCTACCGCAGTAGTCAACGGCACGAACGTCGCGCTCACGTGGTCACCGGGTCCGAGCAACGGCGCCGCGGTGAACAACGTGCTGTGGCAGGTGACCGGCCGGCAGGTGAAGACCGAGCTGCCCAGCGGATCCACCACCGAGAACGTCGGGTGGGGTTTCGTCGGCGAGGTCAGCTTCTGGGCGGTCGACGCCGTCGGAGCCAAGGGGGAGCCGACCATCATCCCGATTAGCACGGGCGTGGATCCCGACGCGCCGATGCCGCTCACGCTGCGTCCCAACACCGCGATCACGCTGCCCGACGGTCGCTCGGGAGAGAACATGTCGGTGCTGACCGGGGACACCGCCGGCCTTGTGCTCTGGGACTGCGTCGTGAACGACGTCGTCCTCATCCGCTATCAGCGCTCCCTCGCGCCGAACGGCGCCGAGACCCTGCGCGACTGCTATGGCGCGGCCGGCGATGAGATCTGGCTGGTGGCGGAGTGGGACTCCTCCTCCCCATACCCCCCTCGGACCTGGTCGAACGCGTGCATTGTCGGCGAAGGCTGCTCCACCACACCGAAGTCCGGCTAGCGTCGTCACAACCGCCGCACAGACCCGATCCAACCGCGCTGACCCGATCCAACAAGGACCCACCCGAGATGTACGAAGAACACCCTCCCCCCGCGTCGGGAGACGACGCAACACCAGGCGGGGAAGCGTCAGCGCCCCCCGACGCCGCTCCGGTGCCGATGAGCGCCGAGCAGGCCGAGTGGTTCGCGGAGGCGTTCGCGCGCCTCGTCAGCCACGTCGGCGGGGTGATCATCGGCAAACCCGAGGTCGTGGCGCTGGTGCTGCAGGCAATGCTCGCCGAAGGACACGTCCTCCTGGAGGACGCACCCGGAACAGGAAAGACGAGCCTGGCGAAGGCGCTCGCCGCGACGGTGCAGGGAACGAACAGCCGCATCCAGTTCACCCCGGACCTGCTGCCCAGCGATGTGACGGGTGTCACCATCTACGACCAGCGCACACAGGAGTTCGAGTTTCACCGGGGGCCGGTGTTCGCGTCGATCGTGTTGGCAGATGAGATCAACCGGGCATCGCCGAAGACGCAGTCGGCGCTCCTGGAGGTGATGGAGGAGGGGCGCATCACCATTGACGGCGTCGCTCACGCCGTCGGACGTCCCTTCCTCGTGCTCGCGACGCAAAACCCGATCGAGACCGCAGGCACCTATCGGCTTCCGGAAGCGCAGCTGGACCGCTTCCTGGTGAAGACGTCCATCGGCTACCCCGACCTCGACGCCACCGAGGCGATCCTCGGCGGCACGGGCACGCGGGTCTCCCAGCGGACGCTGTCCGCCATGATCACGACCGACGCCGTGTCAGATATGGCCGATCTCGCTGCCACCGTCCATGTCGAACCTGCCGTGCTGCGCTACATCGCAATGCTCGCCGAAGCCACGCGAAACCACGACTCGGTTCGCCTGGGTGTGTCGGTGCGTGGTGCCATCGCCATGGTGCGGATCGCGCGGGTGCGGGCGGCATCGCTCGGACGGCACTACGTGATCCCCGACGATATCAAGGCGCTTCTCGCTGCTGTCTGGCAGCACCGTATCGTGCTGGATCCCGAAGCCGAGTACAGCGGCATGACCGGCGAAGCCGTGCTGGCGCGGGTCGTCACGTCCGTGGACGCTCCTCTGCATCGGAACTCTCCGGAATGATCCCCACGCCGTCTCGTCCCGCCGATGCTCGCCGTTCCCGCAATCTGCGGGCGCGGTCGACGCGTGCGGAGCTCGACGACACGGCAACCCAGACTCGGGATACCACCCGCACGCCACGCACTCGGGTGACGTCTGCGGCAGCCACGCTCCGAACCGTGCGTCCCCTGGGATGGCTGCTGCTGGCTTGCTCGGTGGGCGTCGGTGCGGGAGCCATCCTGCTCGGATGGATGGAGTTCGCGACGGCCGCGCTCGTGGCCGGTCTCGTCGTGATCCAGTCAGCGCTGTTTCTCATCGGTCGCACCGCCTACGACATCCGGATCGCGCTCAACCGCACGCGCGTGGTCGCGGGGGAGCGTGCCTATGGCAGCCTCACCGTGACGAACCCGACTGCGCGTGCGTTGCCACCGGCACGCCTCGTGCTCCCCGTCGGCCCGGGCCGCGGCGCATTCGATATCCCGCGCATGTCCGCGGGCGAGACTCGCGATGATCTCTTCTCCATCCCCACGACCGCGCGCGGGACTCTCGCGGTCGGGCCCGTAAGTGTGCTGCGCGGCGACCCGCTCGGATTGTTCGAGCGGATCTCGCATCGCGACGACGCCCGCACCCTGTACGTCCACCCCATCACCGTTGCGCTCACGGGTCTGTCGCTCGGCCGGGTGCGTGATCTCGAGGGGCTCCCAACATCGGACCTGTCCCGTGACGACCTGTCTTTTCACGCCCTGCGCGAGTACTCCCCGGGCGATGATCTCCGTCACGTGCACTGGCGTTCCACCGCTCGAGTCGGTGCAGTCCTGGTGCGCCAGTACGAGGAGACGCGCCGATCCCGATTCGTCGTGGGGCTGAGCGCGCACCCCGACGACTACAGCGATCCGGACGAATTCGAACTGGCGGTGAGCATCGCCGCCTCATTCGGTATTCACGTGCTCGCCGACTCGCGTGATCTTGCCGTGTTGATGCCGGGCCGCGTGCTCACGGAGAGCAGCGGGGCACGCCTGCTGGACGAGTTCTCGCTCATCTCGCTCTCTCCCGCTGGCGGCGGCGGAATCGACGCGCTCGCGGTGCGCATCGCGCCCCACGCGAATCAGGCGGCGCTGGTGATCCTGGTGTCCGGAGCGCAGGCCTCACCGGCTGCCCTGCAAGCCGCGTGCGGTCGGATGCCCGCGGGCGTACGCACTCTCGTCGTCGTCGCCGACCCCGAGGCGGAGGCCGTGAGGCGCCGCGTGGGAGGCGCCGATGTGATTCACATCCCCACCCTCGAAGAGCTTCCCCGCGCGGTTCGGCGGGTTCTGTCATGATCTCCGCACGCGACGCCCGTGCGCGGCCCGGTGATGGGCGGATGGTGATCGACCTCATCGCGATCACGCTGCTGTGCGCGACGATCGGATGGGGCTTCCAGCCCGTTTTCGAGGGTTTCGGCTTCCTCGTCCCGGTCGGCATCGGCATCGCCCTCGGCGTTGCGATCGCCATGCTCGCTGCAGCGCGCAGGTGGCCGCTCCCGCTCGTCGCCGTCGCGACCATCGTCGGCTACTTCCTCGTGGGCGGTCCCGCGGCGCTGCCGGCGACGACGTTCTTCGCCGTGCCCACCCTGGAGAGCTTCTCCACTCTCGCCACCGGGACCGTGACCGCGTGGAAGTCGTTCCTGACGGCGGGTCTGCCGCTGGACATCGCCGAGCACGCGCTGGTGCCGTTCATCCTGATGCTGGTGTGCGCGGTGACGTCGACATCATTGGCGCTGCGAGTGAAATCGGCCGCGTGGACTCTGGTTCCGCTCGGTCTCAGCGCCGTGGTCGTGGCTCTCCTCGGATCACGCACCGCTGCGCTGCCGGTGTCTGTGGGGGCAGGATTCGCCGTGGTCCTGATCGCGTGGTTGGGCATTCGTCACGCCCTGGATCCGTCGCGGCATCTGCTTCAGGCTGCCACCGAGACCACGGCGGTTCACCTGCGTGTCGTTCGTCGTCGGCGGATGGTGGCAGCTACGGCAGTTCTCGTGGTCGCCATGGTGGGTGGATCTGCCGGCGGGGCCTATCTCTTCGACAGCGATCGGACCGACCGTGTGGTCGCGCGCGACTACGTGGTGCCACCGCTCAACCCGTACGACTACACGAGTCCCCTGCAGTCGTTTCGAGCCTTCGTGCGAGATCATGCCGACACCGCGCAGTTCACGGTCACCGGTCTTCCTGCGGGAGCCCGCGTGCGGTTGGCAGCCTTGGACGCCTACGACGGACTCGTGCTACACGCCTCCGATGACGTCTCCTCCGGCTCGGGTCGATTTCTTCCCCTCTCCGCCGGGGCTGCCGATGCGAAGTCGCTGACGCGAGTGGACGTGCTTGTCGGCGACTACACCGGCGTCTGGCTGCCGACGGTGGGGGCGGTCCAGGAACTCACCTATGACGCTGGTGCGGAGGCGATCGATGCGGCGGCGAGGCGTAGCACCTTCTACAACGATCAGACGCAGACCGCGCTGAACACCGGCGGTCTGCGACCGGGCGTGGCCTACACGCTGGAGACGAGCATCGCTCGGGCACCGTCGCAGACCTCACTCACCGACGCGCAGTTCGCGGCGGTGCGCACGCCGCCCGCGATCAACGTGCCGGAGGACATCGCGGCGCTCGCGGCGCAGGCGACCGTCGACGCGGCCACGCCGCTGGAGAAGGTGGAGGCCTTGGCCGGGTGGTTGTCCTCGTCGGGCTACTTCAGTCACGGCCTCGAAGGCGATGCGCCGTCGCTCTCCGGACACGGTGCGGTCCGCCTCCATGACTTCCTCGACGGGGACACCATCGTCGGAGATGACGAGCAGTATGCGGTGACGATGATGCTGATGGCGACGCAGCTCGGCATCCCCGCCCGCGTGGTCATGGGGTGGTACCCCGCGGCCGACGCCGCAGACACCGACCCGTTCGTCGCGACCGGAGACAACCTGCATGCCTGGGTCGAGGTCGCGTTTGCCGGCCACGGATGGGTCGCCTTCGACGCAGCACCGCCGCCAGACAAGGTGCCGCGCGAGTCCGCGCCACGGCCGCGGACGGATCCGAAGCCGCAGGTTCTGCAGCCTCCGATTCCGCCGCAGGAGGCCGCGGACGACACCCCGATCGCACCACATGATCGTGATGACGGCGAGGAGAAGGACAAGCCTGAGGAGAAGGTCACCGACTGGGGACCGATGATCCTCACGCTCGTGGGCACCGGGGCTGGAACCGTGTTTCTCGCGCCGCTGATCATCGTGCTGCTCGTCAAGGCGATCCGACGGCGTCGGCGTCAGCGGTCGGCCAGCGCTCCGGCGCGCATCGCCGGCGGCTGGGATGAGATCGTGGACCGCGCCGTCGACCTGCGAGTTCCGATCCACGACGGGGCTACCCGCGTGGAGACAGCGCAGACGCTGCAGCTCGCCTTCCCCGACGTCGCGGTCGTCCCGCTTGCGCGACGTGCCGATGCCAGCATCTACGGGCCGGCCACGGCCGACGGTTCCGAGGCGGAGGCGTTCTGGCAGGAGGCCGGGAGAGTTGTCCACGGAATGCGTCGCTCGGTCGGTCGTGGGCATCGGATGCGTGCGAGGATCAGTCTGCGTTCCGTGATCGGCGCGCGGGGGCGATCACGTGGCGGTGAGGGGCCCGACGACGACACGTCCGCGCTATCCGCGGCGGCTGGAAAGGGGCGAGGATGACGCAGCGGCAAGCCGCCAGCATCGCTCGCCGGGTTCTGGCGTGTGTCATCGACGCGGTGATTCCGGCGGTCGTGATCGGGGGGATCGCTGCGGCGATGATCTCGGCGGGTACGGGGCACACACGACTGGTGGTCGCTGCCGTCGCCGCGGCCTGGCTGCTTGTGCACAGCGCCCTCCAGGCCGGGAAGGGCTCGCTCGGAATGCGTATCGTCGGCATCCGACTCATCGGCGCACATGACCTCCTCCCCCTCGGCTTTGCACGCGCCCTCGCCCGAAACGCTGTCTTGCTTGTCCTGTGCGCTGTGGTCATCGGATTCTTCACTCCGCTCTTCGACCGCAGCGCGCGGCGCGGCTGGCACGACCGGATCGTGGCGGCCTCGATGGTGCAGCAGAACCGACGGATGCCCGTGGTGCCGCCTGTGCTGCAGGAGGAGAAGCGCGCGGAGGAGTGGCTCGCGGGAGTGAGCGTCGATGCGCGCCCGGCGGAGCCGATCCGTGACGTGCCGGTGTCCCGAGTGAGCCGCTATCTCACGACCGAACCTCCGGAGCGCACGGGCGAGGTCATCGAGAGCGTGCCCGGCATCACCGATGACCGGGTGCGGGCCGAGCATGCGCGTGTGCGCACTGCGCGACGAGCACGCGGCGAGCAGTTGAGCTCATTGGCACCCGTGCAGGCGGCGCGAAGTGAGCGCTCTCGGGCCGCTGATGAGCCGCCCGCCATCACACGTCCCCCCGCTCCGCCCCTCACGATCACGCAGCGTTCCGGCCGCTCGACACGACCCGCTATCGTCGTCTCTCCACCCGCGCGAGACCTGCGCACGACGCCCGCAGCCACCCACGATGCGCCCCTGAGCGACCCACCACGGTTGCCCGTCGTTTCGCTGTCCGGCCCCTCGGCCGCCGAGGCCGTGACCGTGCAGCTTCTCCAGAACGCGTCGGCGTTCGTCACCATCATGTGGGACGACGGAACGCTGTGCGAGGTGGAGCGAGAGACCGTGTTCGGACGCAATCCGATCGGGCAGGACGACGACGGGCTCGCGGTTGTCTTCGATGACTCGCTCTCGCTGTCGAAGTCGCACTTCCGAGTGCAGCGCAACGGCGCCGACATCGGGTTGGTCGATCTGCACTCGACGAATGGCGTGCGAATCCGTCGCGAAGGCGTCACTACCGCGGCCACACCGGGGGAGTTCACCCCTTTGCAGACGGGTGATTTGCTCGAGATCGGTTCGCGTCGCGCACGCGTGGAGGTGACGTCGTGACCGCCGCCGCTCCCATCACCGTGGACTGGGCCTCCGCCACGCATCCGGGCCTACGACGACGCAGCAATGAGGACTCGCATATCGCTCAGCCTCCGCTGTTCCTCGTGGCGGACGGGATGGGAGGCCACGCCGCGGGAGAAGTGGCAAGCGGCATCGTCGTCGCCGAGTGCGCGCGTCTCGCGGCACAGTCGACCGTGTCTGTGGATCAGCTGCAGGACGCGCTGACGCGAGCCCGGGTGCGCGTGGAACAGGTCGGCGGGGCGGGTCGTCCCCCGGGCAGCACGCTGACCGGGGTCGCGGTATCGGATGTGGACGGGGTCGGCTACTGGCTGATCGCCAACGTAGGCGACTCACGCACCTACCGCCTGACGGACGGCCGCCTGACGCAGGTCACGGTGGATCACTCGATGGTGCAGGAACTCCTCGCGCATAGCCGCCCTGACCTCGCCGCCCGAACCGCGCGCAACGTCATCACCCGCGCGATCGGTGCCGGCAGCGATGGAGTCGCCGACATCTGGATGATTCCCGCGACACAGGGCGATCGCCTCCTGGTGTGCAGTGACGGACTCACCAGCGAGGTCAGCGATGAGCTCATTGCCGCGATCCTCGCGAACACGAGGGACCCGCGCACCGCGGTCACACATCTCATGTCCGCGGCGCTTCACGGAGCAGCTGCGGCAGACGAACCGCCGGCCGGAGGCCGGGACAACATCACCGTGATCGTCGTCGACGCTCGGGAGGTGTCTTCGTTCGAAGCGGACGAAGACACGGCACCGGGCACCCGCTGGGGCGGGGGACACGGGACGCGGGCAGCCGCGTCATCGGCGACACCACGGGGAATGCGACAGGGCGAGAGCCCGCATCTGGGGAAGGACTCATCATGATGAGCACACACACAACCATTGGCGCCATGCAGTACGCCACCGGCGATTGGTTCGTCGTCGCCAAAGAGAACGGCTTCGTGCTCCTGCCCGGTCACGTGGCCGTGGCCACGCTGGAACGCGTGTGGACGGCAGTGGACTCCGGCCGCATCGCAGCAGTGATCGACGCGATGACGGCCACGGCAGGTGCACCGCTGTCCGCGGTTCCACCGTTCGCCATCGCAATCCGCCACGGAGCGGACCTGCGGATCGCCGTGCGCGGCGACGTCCGTGTCGTCTACGACGACGGCACCCGTCAGGAGCTCATCACCGGCGGACGCATGGAGACGTGGGTGGAGCAGGAACTCCCCGCTCACGTGGCGCTGCTGGTCACGCCACCCGAGTCGCAGATCGATGAGACCCTGCTCCCGCTGGTCTCCGGAATCGCGCGCGCCGGCCTGGTCGCGGTGGGCACGCAGGAGCACCCGACGCAAGCCGCCACCGGTACGGCATCCGTTGGGACGACCGCCGACACCGCCGCGATCGATGCCCCCACCCCGGCCGACGCCGAACAGGGCGAGGCTGCCGATCCGGAACAGCACGACGGCGACGATGTCGACGACCACAAGGCGGACGGCGATGCCGGAGCGACCGCTGGTGAAGGCAGTGCTGAAGGTGAAGACAGCGCTGGTGAGGGCAGTGCTGAAGGTGAAGACGGCGCTGGTGAGGGCAGCGCTGAAGGCGGTGGCGGTGGCGGTGGCGGTGTTGTGGATGGCGGCGTCGCAGGAGACGGTGCCACGGTGGTCGATGCCACGGATACCGCGGTGGTCGATGACGCTGGCGAGCACGTCGCCCCCGAGGCGGCCGAGCCGGACCCCACCACCGGACAGCACGACATGACCCCGGATGGCGGCACCGGTGATCATGATGGGCAGACCGTTGAGCAGTCGTTTCTGGATGCCGCGCGTGCGGCCGGCATGGTGGCGGACACCGATCCCGATGCCGCTCAGACCTCGGCCGGCTTCGATGACGCCCCCGACTTCTTCGCGGAGTTCGGCATTGATCTCGATGGCGATCGCAGCTCGGACGAGGGGGGCGACTTTCCGGATGGCGCTCCTGGCGGCGGCAGGGTCGTCCTCTCGACCGGGGCAGTCCTGGAACTCGATCGCCCGCTGATCGTGGGGCGGCGCCCGCGAATCGAGCAGGGCATGAGCGACGACATCCCTGAGCTCATCACCGTTGCCAGCCCGACGCACGACATCTCCCGCAATCACGTCGAGATTCGTCGGGATGGCGAGGCGACCACGGTCACCGATCTGAACACCACGAACGGCACGATGCTGTTGCGGGAGGGCGACGGTCCGCTGCGCCTGCACCCGGGGGAGCCCACCATGGTCCTGTCCGGGGACGTGCTGGATATCGGCGACGATGTGACGCTGAGGTTCGAGGACATTCCGTGAGTTCCCGACGTCGCGCGGCACCACCACCCGAGCTTCCCGGCTACACCTTTGTGGAGCTGATCGGCTCGGGTGGGTTCGCCGACGTCTACCTCTTCGAGCAGCACATGCCCCGGCGGCGGGTGGCCATCAAAGTGCTGCACACCGACCGCATGAGTCGGTCCGCGCTCGCGGAGTTCGCCGCCGAGGCGAACGTGATGGCGATGCTGTCCACCCACCCCTCGATCGTCACGGTGTATGGCGTGGGGCAGGCTCCGGACGGGCGTCCCTATCTCGTGATGGAGTACGCCCCGCGCCCGACACTGCAGGCGCGATACCGGACCCGTCCGCTGTCGGTGGCGGAAACGCTCCGCGTCGGCATCATGATCGCGGCCGCCGTCGAAACCGTGCACCGCGCCGGCGTGATGCACCGCGATATCAAGCCCGCCAATGTGCTCTTCACGGAGTACGACCACCCGGCCCTCACCGACTTCGGCATCGCATCGACCTCGGCACTGGAGACCGCCGCCGGCGTCTCCATCCCGTGGTCCGCCCCCGAGATGTTCGCCGATCAGCCGTTCGGCGGTCCCGAGGCGGACGTCTACGCGCTCGCGGCCACGCTGTACACGGTACTCGCCGGTCACAGCCCGTTCGAGGCTGAACGCGCTGCCAACAGTCTCGAGCTGATCGACCGGATCGAGCGGATGCCGGCGCAGGGGGTGCCTCGTCCGGACGTGCCCGATTCCCTGCAGCGGACACTCTTGCGCGCGCTGTCGAAGTCGCCAGCAGATCGACATTCGACCGCGCTCGCTTTCGCCCGGGCGCTGCAGAAGGTTCAGATCGAGCTGTCGATGGCTGTCACTGTGATCGACATCATCGACGACTCTCCGGGGCGTCAGAATGAGGACGCCGAAGCCGACGGCCTGACCCGCGTGCGCAGCGTCATGAGCATCACGCCGCTCGCGGCGGCCGCCGCGCTCACCCCCGCTGATCCTGTCGTGGACTCCGCGGCCGTTCCTGCCCCTCGGGCCGCGGTCGATGTCGAACCACGACAGCTTCGCCGTCGCACCCGATCTGCCGCACCATCTCTCTGGTCGAAGCCGTGGGGACGCGTGACGATCATCACCTCCGCAGTTGCCCTGGTCGCTGCAGTCTTTGCCGCGAGCATTCTCACGACGTCCGTTCGCGCGCCGGATGCGACACCAAGCTCGGCACCGCAGAACATCGTCGTGGCGGCCGTTCCCGCACCCCAGAACGTCGCAGGCCGGGTCGAGGGCGACGCCGTCGTGTTCACCTGGACCAATCCGGACGCGCTTCCGGACGACCGCTATCTGTGGAATCTCGTGAGCGCGGGCCGTGACGAGGAGGCCGAGATCGTGGACCTGCCCACGGTGACGGTGCCCCGTGGCAACGCCGTCCAGGTGTGCATCGCCGTCAGCATCCTGCGCGACAACGGTGCCGCGAGCACCGAGCCCGCACGCCTCTGCGCACCCTGAACTAGGTGCGCGGTTGAGGCACGCAACCACGGGTGCCCGCTATCGAACAGCCGGCTATCGAGTGGTCGGGTATCTTACCGAATCGCGTCGGTGAGGTGCTTGGCACCGTGGCTGAGCACCTTGATGATGATTCCGCGTCGGCGCAACTCTGCCATCGTCCGCTGCTCCTCTGAGACATCGCGACCGAGCGCGTGCACCGAGGAGATCACCAGCACATCACCACCCCGGAGCGTGCCGAAGAACCGAGTGAGCCTCTGCTCCCATGACTCGAGCGTCTCTGGAGCAGGATGACGGAATCCTTCAATGGGCACGCCGAAACGCGAGAGGTCTTCGCGCTGGTCGATGAGGGAGGGCATGTCGTCACGCACCACCACGAGACCCACGAGTCGTGATCCTTCGGGACGCGCCCGCCACCACGTGCTGTCTGACTGGAGTTCTGAGAAGCACTTGGGGCATTCCGCGGCCGTGTGGGCAACAGGAATCAGTCCCGTGTCGTTGCCGGAGTCCGTGCCCGCCGTCGCGCCGTCCGTCATGTCCTTCTCCGTCGTTCGTCGTGTGCTCCCCATTGTGCCCGACACCACCGACATTGCGGCCGGAGTCGACGGCGCGAAGGCGGTACGGCTGCCCCGACCGTCATGCCTCCGGCAGGTGCGCCCGGATGCTGAGCTCTTCGGCGTCCAGCCCCTCAAGCACCCGTCGCAGCATCGCGGTGCTGTAGCGACCGTTCGAGCGAGCCGACGTGAGTCGCTGTCGCTGGGCCTGGATGATGACCAGTCGGATGGCGCGCAGCTCATCCATCGTGGCGCCTTCCGCTTCGTCCGGCGGTGCCACCATGCGCTCGCGGGCGGCCGCCAGCAGCTCGGGATCGAAGGGACGACCGTCCTCACGATGCAGGTCCGGCTTGGCGAGGGCTTTCGATGCAGCTTCGCGAAGTGCGGCGTTGAGCTCGGTGAGCCGGTCGGCGTAGTCGGCATCATCCTTCGCCCCGGTGAGCCCGAGCGCGCGGATCAGCGGCTTGATCGTGGAGCCCTGCACCAGCAGGGTGCCGACGGCCACCAGGAAGGCGATCAGGATGAGGAGGCTGCGATTCGGCGCATCCTCCGGCAGCGTCTGTGCCGCCGCCAGCGTCACCGCTCCTCGCATGCCGGCCCAGACGATGAGCGTTCCCTCGCGCCAGCCCAGCTGAGACGACTCGAGGTAGGCGATATCGCCGAGCGATCGGGAGATGCGTCGGCGGAAGTTCGCCAGGCGACGCTCCGGGTTGCGTGCTCCGCGCTCAGCCACCTGCTCCACAGTGACGTTCTGGAACCGGTCGCGCGCCTGTTCCAGGTGCGGACGGATCGTCTCGCCGCGCTTTGCCCGCCGCCCCTGCAGCCACACCAGCGGGATCACGTAGAGCGTTCGCATGCCCATGATCACGAGGAAGGAGAGCAGAGCGAGGAAAGCGGCATTACCGAGGATGTCCTCATCACCGCTGTTGATGACCGAGCTGAGCTCCAGACCCATGATCAGGAACACCGCGCCCTCGAGCATCAGCTCGATCGTGCGCCAGTTCACGCGGTCGCTCAGACGCTGCTCGGCGGTGAAGTAGCGCGCGGCGCCCTGACCGGTCACGATGCCGGCCACCACGGCCGCCACGAGTCCCGAGCCGCCGAGGTGCTCGCTGGGGAGGTAGGCGACATAGGGCACTACGAAGCTGATGGCGGTGGCGGCCGTGGTCGACGGGATCCAGGCGCGAACCCGCAGGTTCACCCAGCCGACGATTCCACCGATGCCGACCGCGATCACCACGGCCCAGCTGAACGTGCCGATGCTGCCCCACAGCGCGAACGGCGCGGCAGCAGCGGCGATCGCCGTCTTGAGAAGCACGAGCGCGGTGGCGTCGTTGAGGAGGCTCTCGCCCTCCAGCATCGTCACCACGCGTGGCGAGGTGCCGAGCTTCTTCACGATCGAGGTGGCGACGGCATCCGTCGGACTCAGCACAGCACCGAGGGCCACACCGACCGCGAACCCGACGTCAGGGATCAACAGGCTGAAGACGAGCCCGAGCACCAGGGAGGAGAAGAGCACCAGCAGGACGGACAGGCCGCCGATCGCGCTGAAATCTCGGCGGAACTCCATCGCGGGAAGGGAGACGGCGGCGGCGTACAGCAGCGGCGGCAGGATGCCGATGAGGATCCAGTCCGGCGGCAGGTACAGGTTCGGCGTTCCAGGAATCAAGGTGATGCCGATGCCGAGCGCCATCAGCACGAGCGGGCCTGCCACCCCCACCTTCGGTGCCAGCGCGGTGACCAGGGCGATGATGAGGATCCCGGCCACGACGAGGATGATCGTCAGGTCGAGGTCGATCTGAGCGAACAACGGAATGAGATGGTCGATCTCGGGGAACTCGGACAGGGGCATGAACATGTGGACCCTCCTCCCGAGGCGCCTGCGGACAGGGGCATCGCACGCGCCGACCTGTTCAGTTTAGAGGGGCATCCGATGCGGGAACCGCCTCGTGGTGGCGCAGAACGCGTGTGCATCGTTCCGCGCGATGAGGCCCCGGGCGAGTACCGTGGACCCATGACGTTCAACCCCAACGCTGATGTCAGCGACAACACCGCGCAGCGGCGCGGCGGTGGCCGTCGTACCGGCATGGTGGTGGGCGGTGGAGCCGTCGGCCTCGGAGCCATCGTCGTGGCGCTGGTCGCGATCCTCACGAATGGCCAGGTGGATCTGAGCGGGATCGTCGGTGGTGGCGCGCAGCCACAGCAGCAGGAGGCGACCGCCACGACGGGCGAGTTCGGCGACTGCAAGACGGGGGCCGACGCCAACGCGAACGACGACTGTCGTCTGGCTGCCGCGAGTCTCCTGCTCGATAAATTCTGGGCCGCCAACATGGATGGCTACGTGAAGCCCACGGAGGTGGTCTACTCCGGCACGACCGAGTCTGCGTGCGGCACCGCCAGCAATCAGATGGGTCCCTTCTACTGCCCGCCGGATCAGAGCGTGTATGTCGACCCCTCGTTCTTCGAGATCATGCGCGATCAGTTCGGTGCCAGCGCGGGCAACCTCGCGCAGCTCTATGTGGTGGGACATGAGTACGGGCACCACGTGCAGAACCTCATCGGCGTGATGGAGAAGTATCCCAACAACGGCACCGGTGCCGACAGCAACAGCGTGCGCACCGAACTGCAGGCGGACTGCTTCGCGGGCGGATGGATCAAGGACATCACGCTGTCGAAGGACAAGAACGGCGAGTCCTACATGAAGGAGCCGACCGAAGCGCAGATCAAGGATGCGCTGAACGCCGCCGCGGCCGTGGGAGACAACAACATCCAGAGCCGGAGCGGTTACGTCAACCCGGACACCTGGACGCACGGTTCCAGCGAGCAGCGGCAGACCTGGTTCTGGACGGGGTACACGCAGGGGATCAACGCGTGCGACACCTTCGATGGCCCGCTCTGAGCGCACCGCTGAAAGCACGATGACAGGTGCGCGCCGACAGCGCACCGGTGGGGGAACGACATGACTGACGAGCAGGGCTTCGACGAGGACCTTTACCCGGCGATCGAGCCGTACGAGACCGGCCAGCTGTTGGTGGGGGATGGCCACCGCATCTACTGGGAGCAGAGCGGCAATCCCGACGGCAAGCCCGTCGTGTTCGTGCACGGCGGACCGGGTTCGGGGACCTCTCCCTGGCAGCGACGCTTCTTTGACCCGGAGAAGTACCGCATCGTGCTGTTCGACCAGCGTGGTGCCGGCAAGTCCACTCCGCACGCGAGCGACCCGAACGCGGACATGCGTCATAACACCACCTGGCATCTGGTGGCGGACATGGAGCTGCTGCGCAAGAACCTGGGGATTGGCGCATGGCAGGTCTTCGGTGGGTCCTGGGGATCCGCGCTTGCGCTCGCGTACGCCCAGACGCATCCGGACGCCGTGACTGAGCTGGTGTTGCGGGGGATCTTCACGCTGCGGCGCGAGGAACTGGAGTGGTTCTACGAGGGTGGTGCCGCCGCAGTGTTCCCCGACTACTGGCGTGCATACGAGGAACAGATCCCGCCGGTGGAGCGCAACCGCATGATCGAGGCGTACCACCGCCGACTCTTCGACCCGGACCCCACGGTGCATCTGCCTGCGGCGGTGGCGTGGTCGCAGTGGGAGGCCGCAACGGTCAGCCTCGTTCGCGACCAGGGGGCCGTCGACGATATGGCCGACGCTGCACGAGCCGCGGCCTTCGCACGTATCGAGAACCACTTCTTCATGCACGGCGGGTGGTTTCGTGAGAACCAGCTCATCGATGATGCTGCACACATTCGACACATCCCCACGGTCATCGTGCAGGGGCGCTACGACATGTGCACGCCGATGATGACGGCATGGGCACTTCACGAAGCGATGCCGGAAGCGGAGTTCATCGTCGTTCCCGATGCCGGCCATTCGGCAGCCGAGCCCGGGATGCGTCGCGCACTGCGCGCCGCATGCGACCGGTTCGCGACCTGAGCCAGAGGTCGCGACACGCCCGTTGTTCACCGGGATTTGTCGTCCGCGTGGGATCCACGTAAGTTATTACCTGTTCGCCCCACAGGGTAGAGCGGAGGGCCTTCGGGTCCGGCTCCCCTCATGTTGGTGGACAAGCCTCCTTCGCAAGATCTGGACAGTTTCTGTCGTGGTTTTGTGGTGGTGGTTGCCTGGATCCCCTGGGTTGGGTTGTCTGTTGGCGGGTTGGTGTTCATTGGAGCGTCGGCGTGTCGGGTTTGACAGTCTGGTTGGGTGGGTCTAGGTTAGAGAAGTTGCCCCGCAGCGAAGCCCGTGAGGGTGGGTGGTGGGAGTATCCGATCCTTGAGAACTCAACAGCGTGCACTTGTCAAATGCCAAATAACCTCGCCATCCCTTTTTGGGGGTGGGTGAGATTCCTTTGGATCAATTTATGGAAGTCAGTTTTGACATTCTGTTTTTGGTCAGTTTCAAACTCGCAGCGCTTTCTGCCTATTCCGGTGGGGGTGTTGCAGCTGTTTTTCACGGAG